>JBGUVZ010000001.1:0-2027 GCA_045220685.1 Oscillospiraceae bacterium
GTCAACCTTAAAATGGATATACATAAAATGAGATTACAACTTTAACCTCAATATAATTGATGTTGACTAAAATATATAGAATCATAAAACACATTCTTTTGTCAGTACGTATTTTTACAGATAGCACGCCGAAGGCGTACCGATTATAAATTCACAAATAAAAGAAATTACCGTGAAATAATAACAAATTGTCGATGTGTGAATCTTATGTTTTCCTTGATTTCTTAGAAATCTTATTGTATAATTATTATGTATGCAATAATGTTTTTTCATTCACTGTAATTAAAGCATTTATATTGTCTTTTGAATCTGCAAAATAATTTTGCTTAATGAATAAAGGCTAACAGTAAACGAAAAAAGAGTTTTGCGTTTAACATGAATTATATACGGAGGGGAAATATGAAGATTAATAAGATTATTGCAGCTGTCACATCTCTGACATATGCAGCAGGTATGTTTAATTTATATGGAACAAGTAGTGGTTACACTTACTCAAAGGTAAATGCAGCCGTAAAACCTGTTCCGGTGTACGGTGATGTCAACTGCGACGGAAATGTAGACATTAATGATCTTATCTGTATGTCAGAACATATAGATGAAAATCCAACCACATTAAATGAGCAGCAGCTTGCTAATGCTAATCTGGAACAAAACACAGGAATCAACGGATTAGATGCATGGGCGCTTATAGGTCTGCTTTCCGGTAAGATAAGCGAAAATGAGTTTCTGATCGGAATCACTGAATTACAAGATAAAACACCTAAACAGAAAAAGGTATTCGGTGATGCAGACGCTGACGGTGATCTGGATTATGATGATCTGAGAGAACTGATAAAATATGCAGAAAGTAATGGTACTTATTCACTTAGCCCACAGGGAATAAAGAATTCAAACATAGAAAGAAATATAGACCCTGAACTTGACGCTTTTGCATTAACTGCATATTTTGCAGGAGCGATTAGTTCGAAAGATTTTGAAAAGGATGGATATACAACTAAGTCGGAAATTCCTATCTCACATGATAAAGTTTCTTATGAACTGAAAGATGAAACTGCTTACGGCGACTTCAACTGTGATGGTGAAGTTGATATCCAGGATGCAGTCGAAATGAAACTATTTATTGTCGGTGAAGGTGAAACAAAACCTTATAAAGAGCAGAAAGTATCCGTTCAGGGAATTATAAACGGCGATGTATACGATCCGGGTTCTGGTTTAACAGAAGATGATTTTAATGCAATCATTGGTTATGTCTCGGCTAATAATCTTTTGCCGGTATATTCGGACGATTATAAAGCCTTTGAATATGTTGACGGCGACTTTAACTGCGACAATGTGCTCAATCTGAGAGATGCGGTTATGCTGTGGAATCACATTGAGAACAGGATTGCCTTTAACGAAAAAGAATTGTACATTCCGTCGGAACAGGGAAAAAAGAATGCTGATCTTGTAAAAGATTCAAAACTTGATTACGCTGACCTTGAACAAATGCTCAAAGATATTAAAGCCGGAAATGAAAAAGGAACTGTAATCTCTGAACCATCAGTCAAGCCTTCCTCGGAACCAGTTACAGAACCGACTGCCGAATCATCACCTGTAACAGAACCGACATTAGATCCTTCAACTGAACCTGTTACAGAACCGACATCAGAGCCTTCCATTGAACCAGTAACAGAACCAACAGCAGAGCCGTCAGTTGAACCGTCGAATGATCCGAATGAACCTGACTATCAACTCGGAGATCCAAACGGAGACGGCAAAATAGATTCGCTTGATGCTACGTTGATCATTTCGTACTGTACAAATATTGCTGCAGGCAAGGACGGGGGACTGACTGAAAAGCAGAAAGTAGCTGCAGATACAAACAAAAACGGAATAATAAATTCATTAGATGCAGCACGAATTCTCGAATATTATCATTACACTTCAACCACTGAAGGTGAAGTCATGTCTTTCGAAGAATTCTTAAACAGTAAATCTAAGCCAAAAAATGAGAATACCTATAAACCTGAAAATTCTGAAGGTATAAT
>JBGUVZ010000002.1:0-12385 GCA_045220685.1 Oscillospiraceae bacterium
CATCTGATATATCACAGTCGAAATCTATGTGCACCTATACAAAGTTAAATTTCACGTCAAACATTTTAACCCTCCCGGATGTTATAATAGTATATACTTATTTTGGTTCACTATAAAAGCTGTAACGATATACAGAGGCAAACGGGGAGGTATTCGGAATGAAAATGAAAAAAATACTGGCGGCGGTGGCTGTGTGCGCTATGATGACGGGTGTGGCTGGTAATATGTACACAGGTGCAGAATCTGTGAGTGATGATGAAATAATTGTAAACTTTAATGATAGCTACATTCGCTGGCCGGATGATGACGGAAGTTTTTCGCGGATTTACGCTGATATCCTGTCGGAGGACAGTACCTTTATAATTAAACCGAAGTATGAGGACAAAACAGTAAAGATGATCCAGTCTCTGAATTCTGCATCAACTGAATATCTTGTGCTTCCGGAAGGATGTGTGATGTCGGAGCGGCATGCTTTCAAATGTATGACAGCACTGAAGGGAATAAGCATCCCTGACAGTATGACTTCGATCGAAGACCTTAACGAAAGTATTACTATTGTCGGAAATCCGGATTCCTATGCGGTATTCTTTGCGAAAAAGAACGGAAATCCTTTTGTTCTTTCAGGTGATATCGATCAGAACGGAAAGGTCGGAGCGACTGACCTTGTCGGACAGATGCTCTATCTTACCAGCGAATCGGAGATAGAGGATGGTATTTCAAGACTGATTGCTGATACTAATCATGACGGAGTTATCAACATAGTCGATCTTATCTGTTTAAAGAAGAACATGTTGGGTTCGTCGAAAAGTATCTTTCCATCGGAAGACATTAATGCAGTGCCGGTCTACAAAAGCAGCCGTACTAAGGCCGATGACGATTCACTGAACAGCTACCTTGATTTTACGGCTTCTTTTGCAGATGACGTGCTTCTGAATACGGAAGATAAAAAGGAAGGCTGCAACAGAGTATATTCACCTCTCAGCGTCTACATGGCAGCTTCAGTTCTGGCTGAGTGCTGTGACGGATACAGTTTTGATGAGCTTGCATCGTTCCTTTCCGTCTCTGACAAGGATACACTTCAGAAAACCAATCAGAATATTTTCGATTCACTTTACTATAATGATTTCGACAGATACTGCATGATGACCAATTCCATCTGGCTTGACAGGGGATATACCTTCAAGAGGGATAAGCTCGAAACTCTTGCGGAAAAATACTACACATCTTCATTTACCCGTGATCTTAAGTCGCAGACCGACTGTGATGAGATATCTGAATGGATCTACCAGAATACATCCGGAAAATTCAAACCGCTTATCCTGGCTGATCCTGAAAAGGAGACTCTGCTCAAGATAATAAACACAGTCACCTTTAAGGAAAAATGGTCGGCTCCTTTCGGTGAGCCTTCAGAAGGTACATTTAAAAGCGCTGACGGCGATGTGGAATGTATGTTTATGTTCAAGGAAGATGATTTCGGAACAATAGTGGATGACGATGATTTTGCGACATATATCAAAGCTTTCGAAGACGGATATGTTATGAACTTCGTTCTTCCTGCAGAAGGCAAAAGTGTGGATGATCTGATCTCAGATGCTGAAACCATGAAAAAGATCCTCGAAAGAAAAGATACTATGCAGACCAAGGTTTTAGCGACAATACCGAAGTTTAAATCGGAATCGAAGTTCTCTCTTATCGAGCCGTTTATGGCTTCAGGCGTAAAGACGATTTTCGGATCTGCAGATATCTCACCTCTCATTGATTTTGAAGAAAATCAGATTCCGGGTGCTTATGTGGACGAGATAACACATGAGGCAGTCATCGATGTCAATGAAAAGGGATGCGAAGCAGCGGCATATACTATGATCGATATGGTGCCAAACTGCCCTGCACCTGACCAGAATCAGCCGTTCGTATTCAAAGCCGACAGACCGTTTTTCTACTTCATTACCAACACTGAAGGCGTACCGGTCTTCATGGGTATTGTTAATGATCCTAACCAGAAATGATGATCTGGAAATATTTAGGTCCGAAAAAAAGTGCGAAAAAGCTGTTGAATCTGACCCGGAAAAATGTAAATAAGATATTAAAACAGGCCACTGTCCATTACCGGAACAGTGACCTGTTTGTTTTATTCAACTGAAATTAAAATTGATCCTGCCTTTAGCCCAGCTTGTCTATCTTCTTTGAAAGATACTGACGGAGGGTAGCAAGGTCGGTAAGTGAGATGTTACCGTCGCCGTCAACGTCAGCGTTCTTTGCTGCTATATCTGAAAGCTTTGTCTTGTCAAGAAGGTGGATGGCAAGTGTGGTAAGATCGGTGATATCCACTCTGCCGTTTTCATCTACGTCACCAAGCGTAAGTCCTGTATTCGGTGTTGTTGTCGGAGTCGGTGAAACAGGTGTTGGTTCTGCTGTCGGTTCAGATGCAGTCGGTGAAGGAGATGCAGTTGTCGGTTCTGGTGACGGATCCGTAGAAGAAGTCGGATCAGGGGATGGTGACGGAGAAGGGGATGGAGATGGTGCAGGAGCTGTGCTTATTTCAGCAAGGCTCGGAACGCCGTCGCCCCACCAGTCCCATGGATTGCCCTGACGGTATTCGTCAGCACGCTTGTCTGTAGTCCATGTGAATTCATTGTCGTACAGATGTCCTTCTTCGTAGTACCAGCGTGCAAGTGCGATGATCTCATCCGGATAGTTCTTGTAGTATCCGTCATCTTCGCCGGTGTAGTTTGCCCATCCTGTGTTAAAGGCCTTGAGGGCAGCTCTTACTACCTGATAACCTTCGAGATTATAGTCAACGATCGCAGAACGTACAAAGTGCATGAGTTTTCTGATACCCATGTGGTTTGAAATAACTGCGTCGTAGAAGTTTGCGTGTGTGAGTGTGTACTGGAACATTTCCGGTACGTCGTCTTCCTTCATGAATGTAGGATCGCAGTCCTTGAATGCTGTAACGGCTGTCTGCATTGTTCCGTATGCGTGAGCTGAACTTACACCGAAGCCTTCGGAATGAGCTGTTTCAAGATCGGCACCGTCGCCGTTTCCGCCGAGTGTCGATTCACGGGAACCGAGTCCGCAGAAAAGAGCATAGACCATTTCACGGTTGTCCTGACCGAATCTTACTCTGATAAGATCCCAGTGCTCGTCGATCTCCTTGTACATGCAGTACTTTACTTCCTGTACGCTCATTTTGTGGTTGATAGCACGGATCTCTTCGTCAGAACCGTTTTCCGGAGTGTTTCTCTCACCGTAGTTAAACGGATTTCCGACACCTTCAGCCTGAACGTCCCTTGAAGGGTCGTGAGCCATTTCAGCACTTGCCGAAACTGTTGTGACAGGTTCGTTCTTGATAACTGCCATGTCAGCAGCTGCTGAAAGAGCGATACCGGCACAGAGTGAAACTGAAGCCGCTTTTTTTAAGAAATTGCTTTTCATTTTATCATATCCTTTCAGGAATTATGCAGGAATACTGTCTGATCACGATATCAGTACCGGCAAGCCTCTTAAATGCCGATAGTATTTCCTTTGACTATATTGTAATTATACTCGAAATAAGTAACTGGTGCAAGCGAAAAACAGTTGAAAAATGATTATAATATTGTGATAACACAATGCGGATAAGTGTCGATTATCTGCACGTACAAATCTTAATATCACAAAATTTGTACGCTTTTTGTATTCCGTTTTTTAATGCTTTTTTCAGATTTCTATGAAATTTTGGAATGAAAACGATTTTCAGGCAGATAATCGACACATAAAAGACAAAATTAGTTGCAATGCTTGGTTGATTGTGATATAATTTACTTTAGATAAGTGAACAAGTTTTGTTGAATTGGTATGTTATTGTGTAAATGATTATGGTATATAACAAATCGGTTTGTTGTATGCTGTAAGCCGTTATGCAGTGAGCAAATTCGGTTTGCGGATCTGCAGGCACAAAATTTTAAGAATGCGTAAAGTTAATTCAATTTGCGAGGAGTTGTTCAAATGAAAATGAAAAAGTTAGTATTGTATGCATCCTCAGTTCTCATGGCAGCCGGTGTTATGGCCGGATCAAATGCAGCGATCAGCCATGCGGACAATCCGATCTGTCAGACGGCATTTACACCTGACCCGGCACCTGTTGTTTTCGGCGATGAGCTCTGGGTTTTCTCCGGACGTGACAGAGACGGAAACAATGATTTCTACTACATGAACGGTTATCAGTGTATGTCAACAACAGACATGCAGAACTGGACCAATCACGGCTGCATCATTGAGTCTGAAGACATCAAATGGGGCAAGAAAGATTCCTACTGGGCTTCACAGTGTATTGAAAGGAACGGAAAGTATTATTACTATGTAACGGTTGAAAGCTCTGTAGGCAGCGGACGTGCTATTGGTGTTCTCGTTGCAGATTCACCTGCAGGCCCTTACAAGGATGTACTCGGAAAGTGTCTCGTAGGACCAAACTGGGATTACATCGACCCGACTGTTATGATCGACGATGACGGTCAGGCATATCTTATGTTCGGTAACCCGACATGTTACTGGGTAAAACTTAAGGAAGACATGATCACACTTGACGGACCGATCAACAAGTTTGACATGAATTCAAATTCATTCGGACCTGGTAATAAGGGCTGTTCATACGGCGAAGGTCCGTGGATCACAAAGCACAACGATCTTTATTACCTTGTATACGCTGCATTCTACGGCAGTGACGGCGGTGAGAGTATGGGATACTCTACATCAAATTCTATCACAGGTCCGTGGAAATACGGCGGTCAGATCATGAAAACGCACAACTGCTTTACAACACACGGCGGTATCATTGATTACAAGGATCACTCATATTTCTTCTATCACAAGAACGGTCTCAAGGGCGGCGGCACATTCAACAGAAGTGCCTGCGTTGAGGAATTCACATACAATGCAGACGGATCAATCCCGCTTCTTACAATGAGCAATGAAGGTCCTAAGCAGCTCGAATACCTTGATCCTTACAAGAAGACTGAAGCTGAGACCTACTGCTGGAGCGAAGGCGTTAAAATCGAAAGAAACAAATCCGGTGACGGTGCCAACGTTTCAAATATTCAGGACGGTTCATATCTCAAGATAAAGGGTGTTGACTTCAAGGAAGGCGCTGAAAAGTTTACAATTAGCGCTGGTTCTGAAAGCGACGGCGGTTACATCGAACTCCACCTTGACAAGAAGGACGGTCCGGTAATCGGTAAGTGCGATATCTCAGGCACATCAGGCTGGCAGTCATTCAAGGAATTCAGCACGACAGTAAAGGGTGCATCAGACGTTCATGACCTTTACCTTGTATTCCGCGGAAGCAGCAGCTATCTCTTCAACCTTGACTGGTGGCAGTTCAGTTCAGACAAGGTAACTACAACAGATCCTACAACTGAACCGACAGTTAAGCCTACAACCAGCCCTACAACAAATCCGACTACAGCTCCGACAGCAAGCAGCGGAGACTACATATTCCATGATACATTTGAAAGCAGCACAGACAGCTGGAAGGCACGCGGCGGCGCATCTGTATCAAAGACAACATCTTCACACTATGCAGGCAGTGCATCTCTCAGCATAACAGGCCGTGAAGATACATGGAACGGTGCAACAAAGTCATTAAGCTCTTCATTCAAGGCAGGAAGTGAATATGCATTCAGTGCATGCTTCAATGCTCCTAAGGCTGATGAAGCTGTTGAATACAAGCTTACACTTCAGTACGATGATGCAAGCGGTGACACACAGTACGACAAGATCGCTCAGGTTTACGGAAATCCTGGTGAATACGTACAGCTTTACAACGCAAACTACAAGATTCCTTCAGGTGCTACAAACCTCATGCTTATAGCTGAAACAACTTCAGGTACAATGGACTTCTGCATTGATGAAGTTATTGCGGCAGCTGCAGGAACAAAGATAGACGGACCTAAGTCCATCGTAAGAACTCCTACAGACATCAAGGGTGACGTTGACTTCGACAAGAAGATCACAGTTGCAGACCTTGTTGCTCTCAAGAGCGGTATTATCAACGGATTCTCAACAAAGGCTGCAAAGAGCAACGGTGACGTTGACAAGAGCAGGGAAACAAATGCTGAAGATGCTATGAATCTTCAGAAGTACCTCCTCGGCACACTCACAGAGTTCCCGGACAACACACCTCCGGAACCAGAGAAAAAGCCTTATAACTACAATGCAAATATCTCTTATCACGAAGCTCCTGGCAGCTACTTTAATGCATGCCAGCAGGCTGGTAAGATAACAACAGAAACATACAACGGTATCAACGGCTCTAACAAGTGCCTTGTTTACACACCATACGGATATGATCCGTCACAGAAGTACAACATCTTCTACCTGATGCACGGCGGCGGTGAAAATGAAACAACATGCTTCACTGACAGCAGCACAATGATCGGCAACATGCTCGACCACATGATCATGAATGGTGAACTCGAACCAATGATCGTTGTTTGCCCGACATTCAACAAGTGTACAGCACAGACATTCTATAAGGAATGGATCGAAAGCCTTATTCCATTTGTTGAAGGCAAGTATTCAACATACGCTGAATCAACATCCAAGGAAGATATCAAGGCTTCACGTTACCACAGAGCATACGGCGGATTCTCAATGGGTTCTGCTTCAACATGGGCTGGTATCGTTCACGGCGGACTTGATGTATGTGCATACTGGATGCCTCTCAGCGGCGATAACTGGGAAGCAAGCGGCGGCGGATACAACAAGGCTAAGTCAGTAGCAGACGCAGTTGACAAGTCAGGATACAAGGGCAATGAATTCTTCTTCATGTGCGCAACAGGTTCTGACGACATTGCTTATCCGAACATGAGTCCTCAGATGGATGAAATGAAGAAGATGAGCCAGTTCATCTACACATCAGATCTTTCAAAGGGTAACTTCTACTTCCTCGTTAAGAACGGAAACGTTCACTGGTGGGCACAGGTAAGACATTACATCTATGACCTTCTCCCGTCATTCTTCCACGAAGGAAACTGATAAATAACTTCCATAAACAGTAATAAGCATCCGCAGGACACGGTTAATCCGGGTTCTGCGGATGTTTTGCTTTTGAAAAAAACGCGGCTTGCCAATCTGCAGGAATCATGGTATAATAGTTAACGCATATGCAAATGATCGGAGGAATGTTTTTGGACCTTTACATTGAAAAGGTAAGAGCTTTAAATGAAAAGCGCGAGGCGCCGCCTCTTGCTCATGTCCATAACTACGGCTGTCAGCTCAACGTCACTGACGGGGAAAAACTTAAGGGACTTCTTTTTAAAATGGGCTTCGGGTTTACTGAAGTACCGGAGGAAGCAGACCTTGTTATTTTCAATACCTGTGCTGTGCGTGAAAATGCCGAGGAACGAGTTTTCGGAAATCTCGGATTTTTAAAGCACTACAAGGAACAGAAAAAGGAAATGATAATCTGCATTTCCGGATGCATGACTGAACAGGCTGATGTTGTGGAAAAGATCAGATCCTCCTACAAATATGTTGACATAGTCTTCGGAACAAACGCCTTTGACCGTTTTCCGAAATATGTCTTCGAAGTGCTTGAAGGCAGAAAGCATGTCTACGATGAGACAGGGCCTGGAAAAGATGTTTCCGAAGGCAACGAGCAGATAAGAAGCAGCACCTTCAAGGCGTCGGTACCGATAATGTACGGCTGCAATAATTTCTGCACCTACTGTATAGTTCCTTACGTCCGCGGCAGGGAAAGAAGCCGCCGTCCGGAACTTATCATTGACGAGGTACGCGGTCTTGTAAAAGAAGGCTACAAGGAGATAATGCTTCTTGGTCAGAACGTAAACTCCTACGGAAATGATCTTGAAGACGGCATTAAGTTCCCGGAACTTTTAAGAAGAATAAACGCCATCGAGGGCGATTTTATTATAAGATTTATGTCATCACATCCGAAAGATGCCGGAAAGGATCTTATCGATGCGCTGGCAGACTGCGAAAAGGCAGGACATTTTCTGCATCTTCCTGTTCAGTCGGGAAGCAACTCGGTACTTGAAAGAATGAACAGACGCTACACTGCGGAAAAATACCTTGAGATCATCGACTATGCGAAGAGCAAGGATCCTGACTTCACTTTCTCGACTGACATTCTCATCGGTTTCCCGAACGAGACGGACGAGGAGTTTGAGGATACGCTGAAGCTTATCGAAAAGGTGCGCTACAGCAACATTTACAGCTTCATCTACTCGAAGCGTACAGGAACAAAGGCTGCACTTATCGACGATAAGACTCCTTATTCCGCAAAGCAGGAGCGAATGCAGAAGCTTCTTGAACTTCAGAGGAAAATTACCACTGAGGATTATAAGAAATATATCGGCAGAACACTGGAAGTTCTTGTTGACGGTCCGGGCAAGGGCGGCGAAGGAACTCTTACAGGTAAAAGCCGTGAGTTTATAATAGTAAATTTCCGCGGCGACAGCTCGCTTACCGGAAAGTTTGTAAAAGTGAAAATAACCGGCGCCCGCAACTGGGCACTTGACGGTGAACTGGCTGATTAAAGATCAGCACTGATGACCGCCCATCCGGCTTTAACTAAAAATAATTCGGAGGAAAATTTAATGGACAAAGTTATTGAAATGACAAGAGAACTCGGAAAACTCATCCAGCAGGATCCAAGATACAAGGCATATGTTGCCGCAAGAGAAAAGAACGACAACGATCCTGATCTTCAGAAGATGATCACTGAATTCAATGATCTTCGTGTAGAACTTGCCGGCGAAATGGCAAAGGACGACAAGGATGCTGAAAAGCTTACACAGCTTGATGACGACATCAAGAATCTCTACGGAAGCATCATGGGCTCAGAACTTATGATGGAATTTGAAGCAGCAAAGGCAGAAATGGATTCTATGCTGTCACAGATAAACACTGTTATCACACAGTGCGCAAACGGTGAAGATCCTGAAACATGCCCTGTTACAACAGGATGTACAGGAAGCTGCGAATCTTGTGCAGGGTGCCACTGATGATGAAAAAGAATATGAGAAAACGAATACTCGCAGGGCTGATAGCATGTATGACTGCATACAGTGCTTCGGGTCATTCGATGGTTTTTCTCTCTTCAGCTACTGAGGAACCTACCATACAGGAGCTTGAAGAGCAGAAAGCAGAAAACGATAAAAAGATAGCTGAACTGAAGAAAGAAATCGAGGAAGCAAAGAAGAATTACGAGTCTGTTGTTTCAGATGAGAATGCGAAACTCGACTATCAGAGCGCTCTTAATGAGAAAATCGTTCTTCAGAATCAGAACATCGGCGTAGTAGTCGAACAGATGAATCAGATCGATGAAGATATTCAGGAAAACGTAGCTGGTATTTCAAATGTTGAGAAAAAGATCGGTACTCAGAATGAGCTTATAGACGAGAATATGGAGCTCTATAAGAAGCGTCTGCGTGCATCATATATGTCAGGCGGAGACAATCTGGCAGCGGTGCTTGCCGGTTCAAGTAATTTTGAAGATATTCTGATGAAGTTCGAAATCATTTCAAGGGTCGCTGATCATGATAAAAAGCTTGTTACAAAGCTTAACGATCAGCTTGCCGAATTAAAAAGGATGGAGGAAGAACTTCAGAACAGTCAGGAGAAGCTTTCCGGAGACCTTGAAGATGCGGCGGCCAAAAAGGACGAGCTGAATGAAAAGCTGGAAGAGCTTAACGCAGATTACGATTCTACAAGCGAGGAACTTATGAAACTTGATGGTGAGAAGTCTGCACTTTCAAGTCATATCGTAGAAAGTCAGGAACTTATTGCTCTCAAGGAAGAAGAACAGAAAAAGATGGATGAAGCCATTGATGAGATCATGGAACAGATGAGGCAGGAATCCATCGCTGAATCAAAGAGAGTATCTGAATCTCTTGCTATAGCTGCTGAAGAATCCAGACAGGCTGAGGAGTCCAGAAAAGCAGAAGAGTCCAGAAAGGCAGAAGCGTCAAGAAGGGCGGCAGAGGCTGCTGAACGTGAACAGGAGAAACCTGTAACACAGGCTCCTGAAGAACAGGAAAAACCTGTGACACAGGTGCCGGAGGAAGAACCGGAAGACGAGCCGGTAGTCCCTGACACCAATGATGCTCCGCAGGTGGATAATTCTTCTCTTATGTACTGGCCTGTACCTGGATTTACTCATCGTTCAAGCGATTTCTGGGACGGAAGAAATCACGGTGCTATCGACGTAGACGGACTGGGACACGAAGGCGGTATCAGAGGTGCAAAAGTGTATGCAGCTGATAACGGTATTGTTGCCAAGAGCGTTGATACAGGATGTACTCATGAATATGCATGCTCCTGCGGCGGCGGATACGGAAACTATATCATAATTGCTCATGATGATGCAGTTCATTCAACCGTATATGCGCATCTCCAGGCTGTATTTGTAAGCACGGGACAGCGTGTATCGAAAGGACAGCTTATCGGTCTTGTCGGAACAACCGGATCTTCGACCGGACCTCATCTCCATTTTGAAGTCAGAACGAACAACGTGAAGGTTGACCCGGACAGCTTCAGTTACCAGAACGAATACTGATAGATTAGTTTATAATAAGCTCTCTGAGATGATCAGAGGGCTCGTTTTCTGTAACCAATAACGGCTCAGGGAGATTTCCTGCTCTCTGAGCCGTTTGTATTCTTAAAAATTCTAAAACACTGTAGTTGCTGTGATGAAAATGCTTTTATGCAAGTCATTGTCTGTCAATAGAATTAATAATTTTTATCGTTTCGTCTTTGGAAAGTAACACTGGTTCTATTATTACATAATGATTTTCATATTTTATAGCGAAAATGTCCTTTTCATATATTTCGGATAATATCTCTTCGCTAAGGCCTTCGAAATCGAATAAATCACTAATATCAGGTTTGAAATCGCAAACGGAAATGCAATAATTTAGTACATCATTTGTATCATCTATGGTATTATCATCACTACCTGTAATGTAAGTGATCTTGAGCATTCTGTATATTGAGCCGTCCTTCATTGTCGTTTCGTAAAGCCCTGCCACTTCCCAATAATACGGCGAAGGAGTGTACGAAGGAACATAATCGCACAGATCATTTACATCATTCAGGCTGTTTTTGGAAACACCAATACAAGTAGCGTTTTCAACCTCATCAATGGTTCGTCCTGCCGGAAAACAAGCAACATTGTAATCTCCGGTTCTTCCTTCCGGAAAACAAGCAACATTGTAATCTCCGCCTGCTTCATCAGGGTGCTCATATGCACTGTTAATATTAACAGTATTTTCTTTTTCCCTGAACCAGTTATTCTGTATGCCTATGAATGCGGTAACGGCAATCATAAGAATAAAACAGGCAGCTATCGGAAGGAATTTATTCATAGAAATCACCTGATTCTTTCTTTGATACGATGATTCGGACAATATTTCTATATACAATTATAACATATATAACATAGCTTTTGAATATATTCATTGAATTTTTTTACGGATATGATATATAATAATGAAAAGTGTAAAGGTGTAGTTTCCTTCGGAAACTAAATTGTAATTTTCCAGTCGCAGACTGGAAAATGTTTGATAGCACGCCGCAGGCGTTCCATAGCTGTGAAGCAATCTGTTTCGCAGCTTTTTTATCCATCAGTATGTTACTCTTGACATTCTCATCCATTTATGATATGATAGAAACAATTTAAATCGAACTGCCACCGGGTAGAAATGCAGAAAGCATTTGTTCACACATCGTTAGGTCTTTGAAGATGTGTGTGCAGATGCTTTATTTTTTTGGAGGAACGTAATAATGATAAATCTTAAAGGATATTTTTCAAAGTCTGAGATAATGCTCTGGAGTTTTTCGACTATTCTCGTCCTGATCTCATTCCTTGTATTTGACCGGAGTAACGTCCTTATCTTATGTGCTTCACTGATAGGTGTAACTTACCTGATATTGAATGCCAAGGGTAATCCGGCAGGTCAGGTACTTGTTATAATATTCAGTCTGCTTTACGGTGTTATTTCCTACAGGTTCTCGTATTTCGGAGAAATGATAACATATCTCGGAATGACGACGCCAATGGCAGTACTGGCCCTGATATCATGGCTCAGAAATCCGTACAACGGCAACAGAGCGGAAGTCAGAATAAATAGTATAAGCATGATAGAAACAGTATTCATGTCAGTATTAGCTTTGATCGTAACTATAATCTTTTATTTCATACTGCAGGCATTTCATACTGCCAATATCATTCCCAGCACACTTTCGGTTACAACGAGTTTTATGGCTGTCTATCTGACATTCAGGAGAAGCCCGTTCTATGCCATTGCTTACTCAGCAAATGATATTGTGCTGATCATACTCTGGATAATGGCAAGTATGACCGATACGAGATATATTTCGGTGG
>JBGUVZ010000003.1:0-2331 GCA_045220685.1 Oscillospiraceae bacterium
AGATTCGCTGCCGGAAGATTCAGAAATAAAGGCAATACTGGAATCCAGACGTGCGGAGGTGGTCAAGTTGTGTATCGAAGAATATACGAAAGAACATTCAGATTATGTACGTAAAATTGAAGATGACAGGAAAAACGAAAAAATCAGTCAGCTTGAAAAAGAAAGTGAACGTAAGGACAAGATCATTGAGGAAAAGGACAAGCAATTTGAAAAATTAAAAGAAGAGAATGAGGTAAAAGACAAGCAGCTTGAAACAGCTGTAAATGGTTTTATAAGACTTGCTAAAGATGGAAAGTTATCAGTTTCCGAAGCTGCAAAATATGCAGGTATTAGTATTGAAGAATTTGAAAAACTGATGTAAACAAAGTCAGCGGGAGTACCGGGAATAAAAATCCGGTGCTCCCGTTTGTTCTGTATAATGGTAGTCTTCACCCCTGCGGGCCGAAGACTGCTATAGAAAAACCGAGCTTAGCTCGGTTTGTATAATCGCGCCGAAGGCGCCTCATTTTTCATTCAGGTGAAAATTTGCTGAAAACCCTTTTAAACACGCCGAATAAATGTTATAATATAATTTGGCTGATTATAACTTGTATCACGCTGTTTATCCACAGATCAGTGCGGGCATGGGGCAAATATACATAAAATCCGGACTGATAAGTGTATCCCTAAAAATTTTTCAGATGAGGTAGTTACATGAATTACTGTTTAGGAATAGATGTAGGTTCTACGACTGTCAAGACAGTTATTACCGATGATAACAAGAAGATAATATATTCAAAATACCAGCGCCATTTTTCGAAGGTAAGGGAAACTGTCGCTGAGCAGATGGAGATAATCAAAAATGAATATCCGGATGCTTCATTCAGACTTGCTGTTACCGGTTCTGCCGGACTTGGTCTGGCAAATGCAGCTGATCTTCCCTTTGTTCAGGAGGTAAATGCCGCATTTATAGCAGTTAAGGAAAGCTATCCTGATACTGACGTCGTTATCGAACTCGGTGGTGAGGATGCAAAGATAATCTTCTTCACCGGCGGTGTTGAACAGCGAATGAACGGTTCATGTGCCGGCGGTACGGGTGCATTTATCGACCAGATGGCTACCCTTCTCGGCATAACTACCGATGAGCTTGACAGACTTGCTCTCGAAGCTGAAAAGATCTACCCTATCGCTTCACGCTGCGGTGTATTTGCCAAGTCAGATATCCAGCCGCTTCTCAATCAGGGAGCAAAGCGTGAAGATATTTCCGCAAGTATATTCCAGGCCGTTGTTGACCAGACTGTAGCAGGTCTTTCACAGGGCCGTAAAATAGAAGGAAATGTTCTTTTCTTAGGAGGACCACTGTTCTTCCAGAAGGGACTTCGCAAGGCGTTTGTTACTACACTCAAGCTTACAGAAGAAACAGCATGCTTCCCGGATGAAGCTCCTGTTTTCGTGGCTTTCGGTTCAGCACTTTTTGCCGGAAGCAGTGAAAGTGAGCTTATGACAGCTGACGAGATCGAAAAGCGTGTAAAGGAAGCAAAGACAAGTGAAAATGTCGTAACAGGCGAAAGACTTTTTAAGGATCGTTCCGAGTACGAGGCTTTCATCAAGAGACACAGCGAAAACGATCTTAAATACGAAAATATAGAAACATATAACGGCGATGCGTACCTCGGTATAGATGCCGGTTCTACCACAACCAAGATGGCTCTTATCACACCGGACGGAAAGCTTCTCTACCAGTTCTACGCTTCCAACAAGGGACAGCCTCTTGACAGGATTTCAAAGAAACTCAAAGAGATATATGAACTTGCCGGTGATCACGTAAACATCGCAGGTTCTGCCGTTACCGGATACGGAGAAGATCTTATAAAGGCTGGTCTCCACATTGACCACGGAATAGTTGAAACAGTTGCACACTACAAGGCAGCGGCTTTCTTCTGTCCGGACGTTGATTTCATCATAGATATCGGCGGTCAGGATATCAAGTGCTTCAAGATAAAGAACGGCGCCATCGATAGTATCATGCTCAATGAAGCCTGTTCTTCAGGATGCGGATCATTCATCCAGACCTTCGCACAGGCACTCGGATACGATATTGCAAGATTCTCAAATCTCGGACTCTTTGCCGAGCATCCGGTGGATCTCGGTTCAAGATGTACCGTGTTCATGAACAGCTCGGTAAAGCAGGCTCAGAAGGACGGCGCAACAGTCGAGGATATTTCAGCCGGTCTTTCATCTTCAATAATCAAGAATGCAATCTACAAGGTAATAAGAGCGAAGTCTCCTTCTGACCTCGGACAGAACATTGTTGTTCAGGGCGGTACCTTCCTTAATGATGGCGTTCTCCGT
>JBGUVZ010000004.1:0-3275 GCA_045220685.1 Oscillospiraceae bacterium
ACGCGGTAGAACTTAATGAAGAACTGATGGATTCATTTAAATCTAAAAATAAAGAGAAAAGTGTTTTAAACAAGTACTTAAATTATGATGTGATATTAGTCGATGATATTCAGGTGTGGTCCGGAAAAATGAGTACTCAGCACGAATTTATAAGAGTTTTTGATGAGCTGGTTAAAGCAGGAAAGAGAATTATGCTTACTTCATCCTGCATTTGCTGTAATGAAAAAGATACTATGTCGGTGAAAGTTGAGAGACATTCAAAAAATATTGTTTCGTATTCTGCGCCTATGGATGAAAGACTGATGCCGGAAGGCTTTAACGGTGAAAGACCAGTTATGAGAAAATCATGGATTACAATACCTGTTGAATGCCTGTGTTTGTGATAGTATGCCGCAGGCATACCGAATAAATGGAGAAAGCGGAGCTGCGGCTCCGCTTTAATTTTAATTCGCCTCCGGCGAATACATCGTTCATTTATCAGCAAGCGCTCTGCCTTCGTAGAGGTTTATCATTTCAAGAAGTGCTTCGCAGCGGTATGCATAGTCCTTCTGACGCTTTTTATCTCTGGCTTTCTTTTTTGGAAGTTCGAGAGTGAAGTACGTGATTTCATCACATAAATAATCATCCAGATATAATTCCTCACGGGGAATCGTTCTGAAACGTTCGTTCTTCAGCAGAGCTTTTGTGAAGTCTGGTATATCAGTACCTTTATCATCCGAAATAATCAGACAACTGATATTATCACGGTTGAATTCCAGAGCAGCAAGGTCGCTGAAATATGCCATGAAAGAGCTTAGTGAACCGGTGTAATCTTTCTTCGGCAGATCGATAAAAGGTGTGAGACACGGATTGATAACTATCGCTGGAATGCCGTACCTTGCACATATTACTGCGGCATAGAATCCTCCGAGTCCGGTTCCGACTACAAGACTGATTTCATTTGCCTTCAGATATTCTTCGTAGGTGAGAAAATCTACAGGAAAATTTCCGTACTGAAGTTCAGGTGATATCACACTGCTTTCAAGTTCTTTTGCGCATAATCTGCAGCCTGTCCAGTCGGATTTGGTTAGTCCAGTCAGAGTTTTGTAAGCTTCATTTTCCGGACCTTCACCGAAGTCATGTATATTCAGAATGTTGAGCGGTGGTGTTTCTGTTCTGCCGGTTATCAGTTCTTTGTTTTTGCGGCGGTATGGAAGAGTGATGATACATTCGAGAGCATCAATATCAGGAATATCGAGCTCTTTATCTTCAACATACCATTCTACGTGGCTGTAAATACGATCCCAGTTACTGCACATTTCATCATTTTCATCCCAGGAACAAGTGACATAGTCACGAATATAACAATGATAGATGCCGCTCTGTATTATATCAAGATGCTCCTCGTTTTCTTCTTCGAGTTTCTCTTCATATGCATCTTCTTCCATATCAACTTCTATTCCTTCCTGAAGAACAAGTCCGAGTTCAGGTATGTACACTTCATAATCATACATATATCTGCCGCTATAGTAGTTAAAATCGAATGATGTATTATAAACTTCAGAATATTCCCTTATTGGATGTGTAAATGAATTAATCATTGATTCAAGATCACCAAGAGTACAGCGTACTTCCGGAAAATCAGTGTTTGGAGTTTCGATTATGCATTCAGTATCGTCAGGATCACATCCATTGTTTCCTTCATTGAGAAAGTAACATGCTGTATCGTACAGTTCTCCTCGTGAAAGTACATCCGGTTTGGCAGAACTGTCTGAATAAAAATGTATCCGGTTTGAAGGAAAGAACGGTTCTTCACGAAAATCCTTTCTGTCACATCCGATGCGGAAAAATCCGTTAAGTGCAGGAACGATGATACGAAAATCATATTCAAACACTCTTCCACCTTTGTAAAATGCGTGAAGTTCATGCCTCATTAAAATAGTCTTATTTTCAGGACAGCGTGGGATATCATAGTATTTGTCCAGCTTGTATGCAGAGATATAATCACCCGGTTCAAGTTCGAGGCATACAGTATCTTCCGGGTCAACACCAGTCAGTTTCCAGATATCATTATTTGTGCGGATATCACCGAGTTTGCACTTAATACTCATGTTCTTACCTCCGTATTCATCAGATGGGTTCGTTTGTTTTCTTACATTGATTATAACATGAGAAGTTTTGAAAATTCGAAGATATTTTATTTTTTGATAGTTTGCTGCAAGACATATAAAATAAAAGGTTAAAGCGGAGTGTCCATACTCCGCTTTTGTCATATCTGCACTCCATAACTATACTTCGTTTGTGCAAAACGTAGAACTTTCAGTTCATACCGATTATCCTCGAATTTTCAGTTTTCGGCATGGTATAATCCGAATACCGAATAAAGAAGGAGTTGACGATATGAATAAAGGTGTTTTCTGGCTGATAGATGACACTCTTGCGGCATTTCCGTTTGACGGGCAGTTTGCCGATGGTATTTCAAAATCAGGGGACACATATAATCACAGAAAACTGTGGGAGTACGTCCGCCCGAAAGGATGTGCCAGGAATTTTGACTATTATCCGCGCGGGAGAGTTGAACTTACGAACAAGGGCAGAGCGGCCATATATATGAGTCCGCATATTGATGAGAAATACATCGATCTTATTAAGAAGGAATTTGAACTGGAAGGTGATGTAGTCGTGAAGTATGATCACAGCCGGCATTACCAGTGCGTATTTGACAGGGAGTGAAGTGACATTGAATAAGCCGAGGGTACTTGTTAAATCAGCAAAAGGGGCACTTGATTATGTCATGAAGCATTTCTGTGAGTCGGGAGTGAGTGAGTATCCGGAAGAAAGTGATTCGTATGCGGTCATATCCATACAGGATACAAAAGACGGTGGATTCGGTTTTGAACTGAAGGAAAACCGTTACTGCAAAGCAGTTCTTACGGTATATTTCGACGATATAGATAATCCGCAGCCAGGCCTGAAAATGATGTCGCGCTCTCAGGCAGAAGAAATAACCGAATTCATCCGGGCACATTTAGATGATGTAGATACACTTCTGATCCACTGTTTTGCCGGCATCTCACGGTCCGCAGCAATAGGAATGATTGCTCGTGAGGTTCTTGGTCAGACAAACGATAAACCGGAATACTATAACCGATATGTGTACGAAGAACTTTTGAAGTGCTTGTGAATCCTTACTGATTTAAGCAGAACAGAGAATTATCTGATAAAACTGAATATCTTCGAATTTTCAGAAAATCAGTGGTATAATTCTTGTCAGAGCAATACAAGTTGAGAGAATA
>JBGUVZ010000005.1:0-2215 GCA_045220685.1 Oscillospiraceae bacterium
CTGATATTTTTCGGATATATATGAGGGTCAGTACAATTATTACGATCAGTGCCGCTGCCATTATTAAAAACGCTCTCCGTAAAGCACGAAGATTGGCGTTATTAGCAGTATCCGCATATTTATCTATGATGATTTCCGAAAAGTTTTCCAGGGATTCATCATCAGTATATGTTTTTATGACGCATAAATTAACAGGAGTATTGTCATCCATATCATAAACAGTGTTGATACCAATTGATATCAGCGAATCGTCTGTTCTCAAAAAAGAATACTCAGATATGCATTCTTTCATCCATGTTACACCGTCAGGATATTCAGAACCGCTTATCTCAGTCTGACGTCTGTCATCGAAATACAGATCATTCAGCAGCCATTCCACATATTCTTCAGTATATCCGTTTGCACAGAAAAAATAATCACCATGATATGCAATGATAACTTCATCATCAGACAGTTCAGTCGATTTATGCATTACAGAGCAATATGTATTCATCATGTTAATGCACTGTATCTCAAAGCTCCCCTGACTGCCGGTCGCGCAGAAGCGGTTTTCTCCGAGATATTTAAGCCAGTCTGCAGAATACCAAGTTTCTCTGGATAAAACGAGTTTCTGATCTTCATAATACACGTTTTTCATATCTTCAGAAAACTGTGACAGAGATTCTTTTTCCTGTTTTCTTATCTGTCCGGTAAAAACTGCAAATACAACTCCCATACAAATGAGTAGCAAAAACATAGAAGCAATTATCAGTATAAATAATTTACGGCGAAGATTCGATTTCTGTCTGTTCATAGTGTCGCCTCCTTTTCAGGCTAAATTCATTATACCATATTTTCACTTATAAAAATACTTCATTACAAAATTGTAATGCCGGCAGATAACCGGTAATCAAATACAAAGGAGATCAATGATGAAAAAAATAATAACCTGTATTGCAGTACTTACAATGATGTCAGGGGTGGTATCCTGCGGAGATACATATCCGGAGAGCACTGAAGTTCAGACAACAACGGCCAAGCCTTCACCGCCGCCGAAATATGCTGAAGAAACAAAAGCGGCAGAGCCCGTTGTTATAAACGCGGAAAGCTATCTCGGTCAGTGGTCCGGAGGCAAGAACAGTATAACTATAGAAAAAAGTGATGAAGGTTATACTGCCGATATTGAATGGGTTTCCGGCGGCGGAGCTTTCCTGATGAACAGCCATCTGCACTACAAATGTGAATTCAACGAGAGCGATTCCACTATGATATGCAGTGAAGGAGTGCTGAAGCAAATCAAATATTCTGAAGACGGCTCAACTACAGAAAAACAGATATATGATGATGGTACGGCAATAATGAAAATCGATACAAATACATATGAATGGCAGGATAATGAAGTATATGAGTATTATCTTACCTGGCTGGACGATAAGGACGACAGCTTTTCTGATGTAATATTCCTCAAATAATCATACTTAAAATACAGCTTATCAAAACGGCAGTACACTGATCTTTACGATCTGCGCACTGCCGTTAATTGTTATATCGTTATTAGCCAACATGGTCAACCGAAAACCATAAAACATAGTCTTGCGGAATCGGTGTACCAGGGACGCTGTGGATGGTTTTCAAAGTATCATGTGAATGATCCAGATTTTCTTCATCCATTCCCAAGCTGCCGAAACAGTGGAAAGTCCATTTGATACCGTTTTCGTCAAGGATCTTTGTTATTTCAGGAAGTGTGCCGTTATACGGAAGCGGCGGAACTACTTTCATTTCTTCAGCATCATTATCGCGAACTACATATACAATATGATCCTGATTATCAAAGAACGCAACTTCACCGGTTTCAAAATACTTTGTACTGATATACACCGTGCTGTATGTATAATCAATATTATCTTTTTTAAGTTTCTCAATTATGGCATTATAATCTTTGCCTTCGGATTCAAAGAATGCACTGAACAATGCAAGAGACCTCTCCTCTTCCTGCTCTTTGATCTTCTTTTCTGCCTCAAGTTTTTCCGCTTCTGCTTTTTCAAGATCAGAGATAGCTATATCAAATCCTTCCTCGTCATAAAGATCTATTCCGTCAATAGTTTTTATGATTCCTGATTTTTTATAATATTCAATTTCAATATCTTTTCCGTTTTTTTGGCAGTAGCGAACATACTTCTCAGCCGTATTTTTATAAATCAAAGTACTGTAACCCTCAAACGTAAAATAACGTACA
>JBGUVZ010000006.1:0-4006 GCA_045220685.1 Oscillospiraceae bacterium
GTATGAACTCCGTGATGAACAGGACAGAGCAGTAACAGCTGCAAAGATGTATTTTGAAAGTCATAGCAAGGGTGAATTTCTCTGGAATGCCAAGCCTCGTTTCGGCAAGACACTTGCGGCTTATGATCTTTGCAAACGTATGAAGGCGGAGAACGGAAAGAGAGCATTCAACGTTCTTATCGTTACCAACCGTCCGGCAATAGCGAATTCGTGGTATTCGGACTTCGTTACTTTCCTTGGAGATGAATCTGGTTTTGTATTTGTCAGTGAAACGGAATCGCTGAAAGGAAAACCATATGTTCTTACAAGAGAACAGTTTACTGATTCAGTGAACTTCAAAAGTCCGATAGAATTTGTAAGCCTTCAGGATCTTAAAGGATCAGTTCATTTCGGTGGACAATTTAATAAACTGAATGAAGTAAGTGAAATGGAATGGGATCTGCTTATAGTTGATGAGGCTCATGAGGGCGTCGATACTATGAAGACGGATATTGCTTTTTACCAGATAAAAAGAAAGCATACACTTCATCTTTCCGGTACACCGTTCAAAGCACTTGCAAACGATAAATTTGATGAGAAAGCGATATTCAACTGGACATATGCAGACGAGCAGAAAAAGAAACGTGACTGGGATGAAACGCAGGGAACAAACCCGTATGCTTCGCTACCGCGTCTGAATCTGTTCACTTATCAGATGTCCGAAATAATTCGTGACAAGCTTGAAAAGGGCGTTGAAATAGACGAGAAAACAGAAGAGTATGCCTTTGACCTGAATCTGTTTTTTGCAACTCACGACAACGGTGCTTTTGTCTACGATTCTTCGGTTGACAAATTCCTTGATGCACTTACCAACCTTGAGAAATATCCTTTTTCCACGCCGGAACTCAGAAATGAACTTAAACATACCCTCTGGCTTTTAAACCGGGTTGACAGTGCAAAGGCGCTTGTGAAGAAGCTGAAAGCGCATCCGGTTTTCAGCGAATATGAGATCATTCTTGCTGCCGGAGACGGAAAGATTTCTGAAGAGGATGAAACAGAAACTTCATATAACAGAGTACGTAAAGCGATAGATAATAACCGTGACGGTAAAACTATAACCATATCTGTAGGACAGCTTACAACCGGTATCACCATACCGGAATGGACGGCAGTTCTTATGCTCAGTAATATCAAGAGTCCGGCACTCTATATGCAGGCGGCGTTCAGATCGCAGAATCCGTGGAAATATTCATATAACGGAGAATATTTCGTTAAGGAGAATGCTTATGTATTCGACTTTGATCCGGCCAGAACGCTTACTATTTTCGAAGAGTTTGCAAATGATCTTTCATCGGACACATCCGGCGGAAAAGGTGACAGTGATTCAAGAAAACAGCACGTCCGTGAACTTTTGAATTTCTTCCCGGTTATCGGTGAGGATGAAGAAGGTAAAATGACTGAACTTGATGCCGAGAAAGTTCTTTCAATTCCAAGAAAGATACGTTCTCTGGAAGTAGTCAGACGCGGTTTCATGTGCAATTTCCTGTTTCAGAACATCGGAAACATATTCGGTGCTCCGCAGGAAGTTATCGATATCATACAGCAGTTTGAACCGGTATCTGAAGGTGAACTGGTCGGTGTTTCAAAGGAAGAACGCGAAAAAGTCTCTGTTGATGAAAACGGTGAAATAAAGCTCGATGAAGATCTTGTAATCGGAAGAACAAAAGATGTTTTCGGAGAAAAAATCTACTCGCAGATAGCTGAAACGATTGAAACCAAAACGGCTGAGATAGTGGAGAATACACCGGAAAAGAAAATCATAGAAAGTCTTAAAGAGACATTCAAGACAGAACTCGTAAATCCGGTCATGGAAATAGCAACGGAGAAATACGGTTCTGATCTGAATTCGAAAGATGAAAAGAAAATCAAGAAACAGCTGGAGATAAAGACGGACAGTATAGTTATAAAGGAAGTCAGCGATTTTAATATACGGAAAAATGAGATCGAAATACAGAGAGAAGCGGCGTTGTCAGATCTTGCTGCAAGAGGACAGAGTGAAGCGGAAGTAAATGCTGAATTCAATGCACTGATCACCGAAGCTACGGAAAAATTCAAGGAACGTATTTCTGAAAAGCAGGAAGAAACGCTGCCGGCACTTACGACAGAGGTTGTCCGCAATGTTGAGACAAGAAAGCAGGAACGTCAGAAAGATACGATCGAAGAAGCTGTACGTAATCACCTCCGCGGTTTCACACGTACAATCCCTTCATTCCTTATGGCATACGGCGATGAGAACACAACACTTAAGAATTTTGATACGATCATTCCGGATGAAGTTTTCCGTGAGGTCACAAGTATAACACTTGATGAATTCCGTTTTCTCCGTGACGGCGGTGATTATAACGATGCGGATACGGGAGAGAAGAAGCATTATCAGGGCAATCTTTTTGATGAAGTTGTGTTCAATGATTCGGTAAAGGAATTCCTTGCACTGAAAGAACGTCTTGCAGATTATTTTGATGAAAGTCATGACGAGGATATTTTCGACTATATTCCGCCACAGAAAACCAATCAGATCTTCACACCGAAGAAGATAGTTAAACAGATGGTGGATATGCTTGAAACTGAAAATCCGGGATGTTTTGATGATCCGGAAAAGACATTTGCAGACCTTTACATGAAGTCCGGACTTTATATAACCGAGATAGTAAAGAGACTTTACAACAGTCCGAAGATAGCTGAATGTTATCCGGACAGAGAAGAACGTCTTGATCATATCTTTTCTCATCAGGTGTATGGTCTTGCACCGACGGAGATAATTTACCGCATAGCTCTGAGTTTCATTCTAGGATTTGATGGCTCTGAAACAGAACGCAGACATAATTTCCGAATGCTTGATGCACTTCCATATGCCAAGGAAGGCACACTTGAAAAGAAACTCGATGAGGTTTTCAGATAACCTGACAAAATCGAATAATGTGCACCGGCGGTGCACTATGAATAGCATCGGCACGTCTTTGACGTGCCGATATCTTTTTTATGAAAAGAGCGTACAAGCAATGTTCCACGTGGAACATTTTTATAGAGCTGGTTTGAAGTGCTTTTTATAAAAATATGAGTTATAATAAAAATTGACCGTAAGATTTAAGACGAAATCCCGTCAGTATAAGTGAAGGGAGGAAAAACTATTGGATGATAAAACGATAATCAGACATTACTGGGACAGAAACGAGATTGCACTTAAGGAAACGGATGAAAAATACGGACCGTTCTGTACTTCCATTGCGATGAATATTCTGAATGACAGGGAAGATTCAAAGGAATGTGTGAACGATACATATCTTAAAACATGGAATGCAATACCTCCGGCACGTCCTGCAGTTTTTCCGGCATTTATCGGGAGGATAACGAGGAATCTTGCTTTTGACAGATATAACAGCAGGAAGGCGGCTAAACGCGGAGGCGGAGAGATGAATGCAGTACTCGAAGAACTGGAAGAATCTCTGCCGGACAGAACTGCAAACGTGGAAAGTGATGGGAAGGAGCTGGCGGAAGCCCTGAATGAATTTCTTACCTCACTTCCGGATAAAAACAGAGATATTTTTGTGCTGAGATACTGGCATGCGGAGAGTGTCACAAATATCGCGAAGATCTTTGATATGACGGAAAACAGCGTTTCAGCACTTCTGAGCAGACTTCGGAATAAACTGCATAAACATCTGACGGAAAGGGGATTCGAGCCATGACCAGAGAAGATATGTTCAGAGCATTCGGGAATATCGACGACAGTTTCATTATCTCTGCTGAAACAAAAAGAAGCGGAAAAGCGTTCGGACTATCTGAAACGGATAAAGGTACGGCAGAATCAGATCTGTCAGAAATAATACCACCGCAGAGTTCCGAAAAAAGGACAGCAACTGAGAACACTTCGGATAAACAAGATCCATCCGCTTCAGGTTCCGGAACGGAAAGGACGATAGTTATGGATGTCGTCAGAAAGAAAAGCCGCAAAATAAAGATCGTGGTC
>JBGUVZ010000007.1:0-8388 GCA_045220685.1 Oscillospiraceae bacterium
CTTTACATGATAAAGGCCGAAGCTGAGACTTCATCAAAAGAAGTAACCAAATCAGTAGGCAGAGCTCTTATCGCTTCTGATGTTACCGGATGCGGCTATTTATACCGTCGAGGAGAAGGAACAAATCAGAAAGCAGACATTGCCTATACAGACAAGGATGGAAAAGCCTACAGCTGTACAAATCAAGGTGAAGAGATAAAGGCTGAAAACGGCTTTGATCTTTTTGATAACAAGCAGTATGATTACGAGACAAGGGATTCCCGTTATTTATTCACTGAGAATACAACAGCAGCAGGTACAACAGTTGTAAATGACGACAGCGTTCTGGGTATTTCTCTCCGCACAGATGACGGAACAGAAAACTTCACATGCCTCGACAGATTTGCATCATTTACTCATGTAAAGGAATGCACCGGTACTTTCTTCGACGGCGGTGACTACACGATCCTTATTACCAGAGAAGACAACACTCTCTGGAAGTACAGCATTGAAGCCGGTACATTTACACGCATTGACAAAGATCTCAGAAAAGCTGATGATGGTCCGAATCCGCCTTATGTTGTACCTAAGGAGAATTTAGGTGCAAAGGATTTAGTATCAATGATGCAGTACATTTTCGGCGCAGAAAACGCAGTTAAGGAAGACTGGATGGAAATGAACGGCGACGGAACAGTAAATGTCATTGATTTTATGCTTCTGAAAAAAGAGATACTTAATAATCTGAGTAAGCAGGGATAAGGTTAACTTATGTTCCATTTAAAAGAGGAGAATGAGTTATGAAAAAATCAAATATAAGAAAAATGGCAGCTTTTGCTGCGGCATTTGTACTTGCAGCGCAAAGCGGATTATTCGTACTTAATGCTGAGGAAACAAAAAACATAAGCGATGAGGAATTTCGTAAAGCTTTATACGACTCGCTCTATGACAAAGACGAGGATGGTGTTTTGTCTGACGAAGAATTAGAGAAGATGTACATTGTCTCTTTATACGGAGATAAACTCAAGGATGCTGAATCTTTTGATTTCCTTGAAAAAATTCCGAATGCAACTTTTATCTCTATATACAATTGGGAAGACTTTGATTTTTCAATCTTGAAATCTTTAAATAATAAGTCGTTAAAGTACATTAGTTTAAAATCATCTTCATTAAAAAAATCAGATGAACAGTTTTCAGACGTCGGTCAGATGAATATATATGACGCGAAAGATTTCGATCTTGAAGTGCTTAGCTCATTTCCGAATCTTGGTGAATTGTGCATCTACGATTCTACAGTAAAAGATATAACTGTTGTCGAAAAACTTAATATTCATTCTGTTTACACCTCCGGAACTACACCTTATAAAGATTATTATAAGATTTTAAAATTTCCTGACATTGAGCTTCCTGAAGGATATGAAACTAAAATTGATATTAAACCTTATCATCTTTTGAGGAATGATGATGTATTAACGATCAAAGATACAAATATAGCCAAAGCAGCTGACAGTAATTTGCATACTGCTGACGCTGTCGGAATGGATGATACTCCGTATGTAGTTGCCGGATCAGCAGGGAAAACGGAGTATGAAGTAAAGGATAAGGACGGAAATCTGATTGGTTCAGGTAATATCACTGTTGTACCTGATAAGCCGTTTGACGAACCGCTCGTATCTGAAAAACTTCCGGAATTCAAAATTATTGAATCAAATCAGTATTCTGCATATATTTATATTTTAACTGAAAACGGTGAGTTGTATTCTTATAATAAAGAAGGAAAAGGCGAGTTTACAAAGATCGATGATAATGTTGTGAACTTTTTCGAATATTCTTTATTTAAAATTCCTGCTACGTATCGTGGTGCAGGAATTATACGCGGATCATATAATGGTCTAAAGATGAATACCGTACTGTATAAAGACGGTGTTCTTAAGGTGGATGGAAAAGCAGTTAATGATCCGAATGATTATACCATTATTTCATCTAATGAAGGCCTTGATTATTGTCTGTGTTCAGATGGAAAAATACGCGATATTGATTTTGTATATACGATTGATTCTTCTTCTTCATCTTCTTCAGTTGAGTTCCGCGTTCCTGAAATAATATGTGACGCAGATGTTAAGGCAATTACTACAGATTCAGATTATTGTCGTTATCCAATTTGTCAGTTGCAGGACGGAAGAACTGTTCTTTTTGAGATTGATAGACTTTCCCCTCATGAAGTAAGTAAAACAATTGATTTAGGACTGAACATTACACCTGTACATGCTATAAGGAGACTCTATGATTATGATGGCCAGGATAAACAATTTTACTACATCATGGATAGTGAAAATGATCTTTATGAGGTGATACTAGCTGATAACGGAGATGAAATTCAGAGCAAAAAAATAGCAGAGAAAATTAAAAATCTGGGCTATATTTATGATAAAAATGATATTTCGGGTTATGAAAACTCTTATGTTGCTTACCTTGGAGAGGACAATGAATATCATGATCCTGCAGGTGTAAGAAAATTTGAAAACCGTGATAGGTACATGTTTGTTTACGATAAATATAGTTATTATGATAATCCGTATTACACCTATTACACTTCCGCGTTGGGAGCACCTTCAGCTAATTGTAATGAACTGTTTTCATGGAATGATTCAAACTGCACAGAAAAATTTTCATGCTTTGGAAACAATGCATCGATGACACATGTTAAAGATACAATTGGTATCTTCTCAGACGGAACAGATTACATTATTCTTGTTACAAGAGAAGACAACACACTATGGAAATACAGCATTCAAGCAAATACATTTACACGCATCGATACAGAAATGAAAGCGGCGACTCCGAAAAAATACAGAGCGGCAGATATTGTTTCAATGATGAGATTCCTTTGTGGCATAGTCGATGATACTGATAACAGCTGGATGGACATCAGCGGCAACGGTGAAGTAAATGTCATGGATTTAGTTCTTCTGAAAAAGGCGATTTTAAATGGAAATAGTGATTAAAAAAATATTTAAATTTATTTGTTACCTCAACAATTTTTTTTACACTATATAAACAGAGGCATTTATTTAAGAGGCCTGAACACTATTTGAAACCCTTATATTGAGGAAGGAGTATTTTATGAAAAATTTAGAACTTAAGAAAATGACAGCATTTGCAGCAGCACTTGCTCTTGCTGCACAGAGCGGCATGGCAGTGATCAGCGCAGAGGAAACGGAGAGCGAAACTGCTGCTCAGACTGTTACTGAAGAAAGCGATACAGTAACAGCAGAAGTACCGGCAGAGGAAGAAAAGCCGGCAGAAGAAGTGAAAAAAGATTTAAAGGATGATCCACTTTATATTGGTATGAAAAAAGCCGGTTATCCTTCTGATGATTTCAGTGATCTGGATTGGCTCACTCTTGATGACAAGTATTTTTCAGAACCGATAACATCAGTTGAGATCCTTAAGGATGCTCCTGTTTCGAAAGTTACATTGATCGACATGAAGGACTTTGATCTTGCACTCCTTAAAGAATTCAAGAACCTTAAAACTCTTGAAATCAAAGGAATGGTTAAAGTTAAGAACATTGAAGTGCTTGGCGAACTTGACCTTGATTATATCGAAGTAAATGCAATAGCCAATGACAATGAACCATTCGTAAAACCGGTCGATATTTATCCATATATAAAATGCATGGATATAACAGTGAAAAAGGGTGAACTTAAGAGCTTTACAACTTCACCTGAGTGTGATCTGGGTAACGGCTATAAAAACAGATTGCTTTTTGAATGTGAAGACAAAAATGTAGCGTTGCTTGCAAGTGGTTCAAAGAGTGGAGATAGTAGTTTTGCACCAAAGGTTTCTGATTCTATTACTGAAACTGGCTCATGGGTTTACGGCTATAAAGAGGGAGAAACTACATATACCTGTAAAGCTCCCGACGGAACTGTTATCGGCAAAGCAAAAATCACTGTAGTTGCGGATGATGATATCAGCGATCCTGCTATGATAAAAAGTGATGTAAAGCCTGTTAAAGTGATGAATGAAGAATCATATAGCGCAGCACCTATGGCATATGTTCTCTATGATAACGGTTCACTTTATACTTTTAAGGACGGTGCTCTTAAGGAATATCAGCAGAATATCAAAGATGCAGTTGTACACAAATCTGATATCTATGCTCTTTCTGAAGACGGAGTTCTTTATATCAACGGAAAAGCTGTAAATGAAAAATCGGAATACACGATTGTGTCTGCAGGCATATATCTTGACAGTCTTCTTTGTTCCGATGGATGTGTACGTGTCATTTCAGATACCGGAAAGGCAGAAAAGATCCTTGAAAATATAAAGGCAATGGATGAAAACTTTGGCCATAATCTTGTTATGTCTGGTATTGTAGTGGATGAAGAAGATGTGACATCGATCATATACCGCAATCTTGATGGTGAGTATGTCAAGTATCCTCTCGAAGAAAAGTTTGAACCGATAAGAATATCATCTAAAGAGCCTACTCTTACTGGTGGAATAAACTATGTATATACAGCTGATAAAAAGATCTATGTGATCAGCGCATATTTCCCTAGAACAAACATTCCTGGCTTTGATACACTTTCTGAAACAGAAGTTTCTGTCAGGGTAAATCTGTTTGATGAAAATGTAGAAAAAATGTCCGGGTCTGAATATATAACCTCAGACGGCAAAACGCACAGCATTTATGGCGGAGCAAGTGATTATGATGAGGATAATATCTTACTTTATAAAATGCGCAATCTTGGTAATATCGATCTGAAGTGGTGTGATCTTTCTGACTCCAAGGGTAATAAGGTGTCCAGAGTTACACACTACACAATCACTCCATATACTAACGGACCTTTATTCTCTGTACGTGATAATGACGGCACAGAAAGATATGACTTTGTCAGAAACTCAAAGCCGTTCACACATGTAAAGCTTAACTACGGCATATATAAGGACGGAAGCAACAGATGCGTGCTTATCCAGCGTGAAGATGATACGCTCTGGAAGTATGTGATTGAGACGGGTGAACTTGTTCGTCTTGATGAAGCTATAACCGGATCAGAAGTTCTTGAAGCAAAAGCTCCGGAAACAAAGGACGCTGAACCGGAGAAGACTGAGCCAAAGGAAAACGCAGACGGTCAGAAGACTGAATCAAAGGAAATGCCGGACGAACAGAAATCTGAGCCTGAGAAGACCGAACCTAAGGAAAATACAGACGGACAGAAGTCTGAAACGGAAAAGACTGAACCTAAGGAAAACGAAGATGTTCAGAAATCTGAACCTGAAAAATCCGAACCTCAGGAAGACGCTCCTGATAAAAAGGACGAATCCAAGAATCCTGCCGGAGATATTTCAGTCGATGGCCGTGTAGACGTTACAGACCTTACAATGATCTCACTGGCACTGTTAGGTGATCTGAATCTGACAGACGCACAGCGTCAGATGGCAGATGTCAACCATGACGGCAATGTAGATCTTTCTGACCTTGCAACTTTACGTCAGTTTCTTTCAAAGAAGATAGACAGTCTGGGATGATCGTTTTCGACTTTATTTAAATACTCTTGTAAATAAAAAACATCGGCGTTACCGCAATGGTACACCGATGTTTTTCGTGTTTGCAAGTATTTTATGTTTTTAATCAGAAGATACTTCCAGATACTGTAATTCTGAATTACTGGAACTAACATAAAGTGTTATATCAGTTGTATCAGGATCTACTAAGTCATTAGCTTGATAATTGAAATCAATAATTTCATTTATTCAAAAAAATACTGTGATCATCTTATTTGAAGCTGATCACAGCAGTGTTTCGATATTATTAAAGTTATGTAAAAGCGCTAATTGCGTTGTTTAAAGCCACTTTTTACGCTTGAAGAAAAGCAGACTTGTGATCACGATGGCAATACTTACGAGAATTACGATCGGATAGGAAATCCTGTATTCAAGTTCAGGCATGTATTTGAAGTTCATTCCGTACCAGCCTGTAATGAGCGTGAGCGGGGTGAATACTGTAGTAACGATAGTAAGAAGCCCCATGATGCGGTTCTGTCTTACGTCGAGCTGTGACTGATACAGGTCGCGTATCTGAATGGAATATTCACGCAGGGAATTGGTAAGATCGTGAAGTCTTGATGTTCTCTGCGAGAAAAGGTGGAAGTAACGAACGTTTTCAGCCTTGAAAAAGTTGTTTTCATTTTCTTCCAGTTCCTGTGAAAGATCGAGAAGCTGTTCGTAGTGTACGCGCATGTCACGGAGATCACTTCGTATTTTATTTACTCTCTGGGACGGATCTTCACCGCCGCCTGCGAGTATATCAGATTCAATGTCGTCCAGTTCCTTGTCCAAAGCTTCAAGAATACCCTGATCCTTTGTGACTATCTGTTCGAGAAAGTCGTAGATAAATCGTTCAAGACTTGGCTTTGCCCATTTTTTAGAGCGCTGAATATTTCCGATAAGATCATTTACAAGTCCGCTGTCATCAATGAATACGATGCCTTTTTCATCGAGTGCGAACGCAAAGGTCGTATTCGGAGCGGATATATTGCTGCGGTCAGGAATGGAGAATGTTCCAGTAAGAGAGTCATAGTTTACTTCAGCTTTTGTGGAGTGAACGGAGGAAAGGTCTATATCCATTTCAATGCCCATATCGAAACCATCCTTGCGGTCAAGCCATTCTGCAGATGTCAGCACCGATACGAACTGAGCTTCCGTATTTTTTATATCTACCGAATCAGTCGGTTCAAGTGTGTTTTTTATGTAATAATACATTTAATTTACCTCAGATATCAGGAACGTAGATCCTGTTTTCCATTCCAAAAGGACGCTTTTCAGTAAGACCGCCCGGACCGAGAAGATCACGCTGTTCGTCGAATACGTACATTTTGGCATCCAGATTGTCAATCATGTACAGAGCAAATGCTTCAGCGATGGCAGGGGAGACTACAGCTCCGTATTCCAGTTCACCGTGGTGCGCAAGTATCATGTGTGTAAGCATTTTGATTTTTTCAGGGTTGTAATTCTGTCCTTCAGCATTTTTCTTGATTAGTGAAGCACCCATGTAAAGATGTCCAAAAAGCACACCGCTTACAGTAAACTCTGCATTACCGGTGCTGTCAGTATCATACTCCCATATCTTGCCGATGTCGTGAAGAGCCGCTCCGCAGACCATAAGTTCTTTATCGAGGTTATTGTACACCTCGCATATAGTCTCAGCAGCCTTTACCATACGGTATGAATGATAAATAAGTCCGCCTTTGAGATTGTGATGCATTGTCACAGCAGCTGAAGATGAAGTGTAGGCTTCTTTCTTGCTTTCGATTATTTTTATAGCCAGTTCAGAAAGCGGAGTATGCTTTCCACCGCAGTCGTCAGCATTTCTGCGCAAGATCGAAATGATCTCATCGTACATTACATCGATTTTTACCGGAGGAACCTTGATAAAATCATTGATCGAAAGTGAAGGATCAGATGAAATGGTAATATCATTTACGATGAAGTTCTTTGAACCCTGATATTCATTTACGTTAAGGATAACGTCAGCAATTGTTTCCTTTGTGATCCCTTTGAGCTCCAGTGATGCGATAGAAGTGTCGAACATTGTTGCATTCTGTTCTGTTACGCCGTCCTTGAGCGTCATTCTTACGAAAGTTTTACCGTTTTTCGCAACGCTTTCAGTTATGGAAGATACGAGGACAGGTCTGCTTAAAGATGTACCTATCTCAGCGTCTGCGAGTGTTGTAAATATGTCATTTATCATTAAAAATGCCTCCGTGATAATTTATTTTCTTCTGCGTTCAGGGTAGCGTTCATAATAGCTCTGTTTGTCCCTGTACATGTCCATGTCTGCAGAACTCATAGCTGTACGTATATCAGTTTTTCCTTCGTTGTATGAATAACCAAGAGCAAAGCTTACATCATCAGCATTTACCTGAAGCTTTCTGAGCTCATCGATTCTTGACAGCAGTTCGTCTTTTGAAAGCGTATAATTGATCACCATGAATTCATCGCCGCCTGCACGGTAGATCTCACTGTCCGGGAATGACTCCTTAAGGAGACCGGCAGATCTTTTAATATAGTCGTCGCCGGCAGTGTGTCCGCCAGTGTCGTTGACTTTTTTCAATCCGTTAAGATCGGCAAAAATAACACCGAAACGTAAAGGTAAAGTCTCCTTGCCTGATACGATGTCATCAACTCTTTTATTCATGGCATTACGGTTCATGACACCAGTAAGAAGGTCAACGGAGCTCATATATTCAAGCCTTGCAAGAAGCTGATGGTTTGCTATTTCTGATGCGATGAAATAAGTTGTGGTTTCCAGTGTTGAACGTATTTTTGCGGTATTTTCCGTAGCAAAATTTACTGCCCAGACATATCCGAGAGTTTCATTGTTATAGTTGAGCGGATAGAGAA
>JBGUVZ010000008.1:0-4376 GCA_045220685.1 Oscillospiraceae bacterium
CAGGCCGATGCCGTGAACTCCTTATACCTGGTTGTGAAGTATGGCTTACGGAACCGGGCACGCCGGGGCGGAAAACCAGATATGATCTGGTGGCAGTCAGAAAGGAAAACGGCGTTCTTTTCAATATCGACAGCCAGGCACCGAACCATGTTGTTAAGGAATGGCTTGAAAAGCAGGATTACGATAAGATCATTCCTGAATATACTTACGGTGATTCAAGAATAGATTTTTATATGGAGCGATCCGGTGAACGTTACCTTATGGAAGTAAAGGGCTGTACACTGGAAATTGGCGGAACAGGTTATTTTCCAGATGCCCCGACTGAGCGCGGCGTTAAGCATCTGAATGAACTTACAAAAGCTGCTGAGAGCGGCATCAATGCCATGATCGCATTTGTCATCCAGATGGATGGAGTTTCTGAAGTGAAACCCAACACCGCCACTGATCCTGAATTCACCAAGGCTTTCGAAAAAGCTGTTTCTGCCGGAGTAAAAGTCCTTTTTCTCAAATGTCATGTGGAACCGGACATACTCGAAATTATCAGCTGATAAAAATTAATATACCGCGAACCAAAGCTGCTCAGCCTCCTGAGCAGCTTTTTCAATTGCGCCGAAGGCGCATCCATTTTAAGCGGAACGCCTTGCGGCGTACTATACAGAAAAACCACGCTTCACAGTTTCAAATAAAGAATCTGTGAAGCGTGGCCTGTTATAGGAGTGATATAATGATTAATGCGTGTTTAAACTGTACGTTCTTTCACCGTACTTATCAGCTTAAAAACGATGTGATCTTGCCGATGAAGAATGAAACGATAGTGAGAAGATCATCTGAATCATTTTCATCGTTTTCGTTGAAGTCGCCGTTTGCGTTGTATTCGCCGCCGAGAGCTGCGTTTTTCAACATGATAACATCAACGATGTTAATTGTTCCGTCTTCATTTGTATCGCCGAATACTACTTCTGTTTCTTCTGTGCTTCCCTGTGTATCAGGATTCCACCAGTTGACGTTGAAGAGTGAACCGTCGCCCTCGCCGCTGAATACGAAGTAGATATCTTTAATACCGCTGATCTTTTCGATCTCTGCAGTTACAGTCTTCCAGTCCTGCCATCCGCCTGTACCAGGTGCTGTGCATTCACCGATAGTCTTGCCGTCAGGTGAACCGAGCTTGATGGTGATCTTACCGCCGTCTACTGCAGAAGCAACTCTGAAGTCGATCTTTTCTGTGCTTGTTCCGAAGTCAACGCCCTTGAAGCCGATGTAGTCGCCGTTGTTGATGTAAGCAACGTCCTGTCCTCCTTCTGAGCAGTTTTCAAGTTCTGTACCTGAATTTACATCATATGTGCAAGCAGCGATACCAACTGATGCGCCGCTTACTCTTAAGAGCTTCTTTGATCTGCTCTTAACTTTGCCGTCCTTGCCTACTACGTAGAGATAATATTCGCCTTCCTTTGAAGGAGTCTTGATCTTTGTAGCTGTACCGGATGCCTTTGTCATTGTCTCGCCTGCTGTGAATGATGTTGAACCTGCAGGAGCGAACCAGATGGTGTTGTCCTTGCTGCCGCTGCTTCTTACAGGGAGAACGGAATTACATGTTGTAGCACATGCTGCCGGGAATACTCTGTCTGCATCATTGAGGAGATATCCAGGAATAAGGTTTGCGTACTTGTCGTCAAGACCAGATTTAAGTGCGATCTTGTACTGTGCGAGAGGCCATACATTATCCTTTACAACGATCGGAGTATCGATGTCGCTGTCCGGAGGATTCTTACCCATCTTGTTTACTGTAGCGTATGTACGCTTGATTGTAAGATGATGTTTCTGACCGTAGTCTTCGCAGTTGATCGTGTATGTAACGTTAGGATCGATTTCCAGAACGTTGTCGTTTTCTACGATATAAGTTGTACCTTCATCGTTGTGGAGGCCGTATGTCGGCTGGTAAGGAGCCGCAGCCGGAATGCCTTCAACGTAGTTTTCATTGATCACTGTTCCAGGCATCTGACCGATTGTGTAGATACCGCCGCTGTCGTGAAGTCTGTTAAGACAGTTGGTTACTCTGTTGTAGCAGATGGAATTGTTCTTACAGGTAGTTGAGTCCTGGAAGTTGCACCAGCCCCATCCGAGATGGATACCGTTGTATGCTGTCTTGTTGATCTGGTTGCTGTTGATGGTAATTCCTTCAACGAAATATGCTGTGATAGCAGCACATCCGCCGAATCCGTGAACTACTGAGATATCATAAAGCATGTTGCTGCTGATATTGTTGTTCTTGCAGATACCTTCAACGCCCGGAGCATATTTTTCGTGGTTTGAAGCGCTTCCGTCACCGATGTAGATATGCTGCGGATGACCTACTGTGATACCGCTCGATGTGATATCGGTAATATAGTTTCCGCATACTTCAGAATCGATAACGTCATTTACCATTGAAAGACCGTCAGCACCACTGTGCTTGATTACGTTGTCTGTAAATGAGATCGATTCACTGTTTGTGATGTGGATCATTGCCGGAAGAGTATCTGCCATTTCGTATTTCTTTGAGTGCCAGTTTGAATCAGCAAATGCTGTGTAGGACTGGGCAGCCTGACAGGTTGTCTTACCGTGAGAACCAGCTACTTCTGTAAGCTGGAATTCTGTATTTTCAAATGTAATACCGCTGAAGCTTAAGTTATGAACTCTGTCGGTAGTTGACTTACCTTCAATAACTATGATTTGGTCGAGTGTTGGTGCTTCAACATCAGCTACGCTCATATCTTCGCCTTCACGAGGCCAGTAGTAAAGCACCTTTTCAGTCTTGTCGAAATAGAATTCGCCCGGCTCATCCATAAACTCAAAAGCGTTATAGATCGTATGCTGACCGCTGCATGAGAATCCTGCGCCCCAGCCCGGTGTCTGTGCGATCGAACCGTAAGGCTGCTGCAGATACATTACTATGCTGCCGTTTTCGAACTTGATATCTCTGGTACAAACAATATTTTCGTTCCATGTAGTACCATTGATGATCTCAAGGTCATCCTTGTTTGATTTGATCTCAGGAAGATCTGCAGGATTATAGGCAATACCGTCGCTCTTCTTGCCGTCATCCCATGCCCAGTCTCCCTGACCTTTCTTGATATAGTAGTCGCCGTATCCGCCCTTGGCATTTACGCGCTTGCTTGTCATATTTGCACGCCTGTCATTTACGAACAGGTTTCTTAACTTGTAGTCTCTGTCAAGTGAAGCCTTCCAGATGTTGTCCTTATACTTTGTCCATCCGGTTACCTGTGTCGCACCGTTGAATTCAGGAACTTCATCCTTATACGCTTTGTAATAGATCGTATGACCGTTTGTTCCTGAGTCTCTGGTGTCAAATACAGTTGTACTGTTTACTCTGTATGTACCGCCTCTGAGATATACACAGATATCGCCGCTCATGTTGCTGTTGATTTCACGTACTGCATCTCTTGCTCTTTCGAGTGTGCGGAATGGTGAATCAATGGAACCGCTTCCTGAATCGTCACCGTCCGGAGATACATAGAATTCAGCCGCATAGTCTGCAGCACTTACAAGGTCTGCTCTCAGGAATATATCTCCTGAAGGAAGCACAACTGATGTCATACCGAGGCAGCAGCCCATTAAAATGGCTATACCTCTGCCTGTTTTCGGGCGCACTTTGCCCTTCTTAAAAACTTTACCCATACTTTTCTCTCCTAACAAAATCCTTACCCATTCCAGCTGCTTTATCATACAAGTAAGTCAGTACTTTTTACTGTATCTTACTTTTATGAAAGTGGGGAAAAGCTACTGTTATGAATACTTTACCTTCGCTGCCATTTGCAGCGTACATACTTATATTTTTATATTATCATCATTACGCACAAAAGTCAATAGAACTTGCAGAATAATTTTAGGTAATACGATTGCAAAACAAAGATACGTCAAAAAAATAACATAAAAATTAAGATTCTGTTATTGAAAAAACAGGACCTGTACAAATTACAGATCCTGTCTTATACAAATATTGATACAAATCAGCATTATGCCCCAAATTTTATTTTCCGGAATTATCTCTCGGAATCGCAGTCTTTTCCACTCTCTTATAAAGATATGTATCTGTCTTTCTTGAAAACTTAAGACTGTTTCTCTTTATATATTCAGCTGCAGCATGCTGCATATGAACTGAAGTGAGAGCACTCTTCTGAATGCATGCAATTACTACACCGATGAGAATACCAATAATTATAGCTACTACATAGTTCATCTTCTGTTACCCCCTTATGAGAAGAATAAGTAAGTGATTATACACGCAACAACCGCCCCGATTATCGAATAAAGTGCCATTGCCTTTAAAAACGCACTCTTGTCAAGCGGCAGATTGCCTACGAACTTACCTGTCTGAC
>JBGUVZ010000009.1:0-5072 GCA_045220685.1 Oscillospiraceae bacterium
TACCACGAGTATCCTTGATAGTGATTCTCTTGCCTGTGCCGTTCCAACCTGTGTTTACAAGGTAAGCCTTAGCACCGCTCTTCTGCATCTTCTTAACGAGTTCTTCAGCATACTTTGTTGGGTGGAGTTCGAGGAATGCCTGACCGAAGCAAGCTGAGAATGTTGGAGTTGGTTCTGTGATACCACGTTCTGTACCAGCGAGCTTAGCTGTGAATCCTGAGAGGAAGTAGTACTGAGTCTGTTCTGGTGTGAGGATAGATACTGGTGGGAGTACACCGAAAGCATCAGCTGAGAGGAAGATTACATTGTTAGCTGCAGGAGCTGCAGAGATTGGCTTAACAATGTTGTTGATGTGGCTGATTGGGTAAGATACACGAGTGTTTTCTGTAACGCTCTTGTCGTCGAAGTCGATCTTGCCATCCTTGTCTACTGTTACGTTTTCAAGAAGAGCATTTCTCTTGATAGCGTTGTAGATGTCTGGTTCAGATTCCTTATCAAGGCCGATAACCTTAGCATAGCAGCCGCCTTCGAAGTTGAATACGCCGTTGTCGTCCCAGCCGTGTTCGTCATCGCCGATGAGGAGTCTCTTAGGATCTGTAGAAAGTGTTGTCTTACCTGTACCTGAAAGGCCGAAGAATACTGCTGTGTTCTTGCCTTCCATGTCTGTATTTGCTGAGCAGTGCATTGAAGCGATACCCTTGAGTGGGAGGTAGTAGTTCATCATTGAGAACATACCCTTCTTCATTTCACCGCCGTACCATGTGTTGATGATAACCTGTTCCTTGCTTGTGATGTTGAAAGCTACGCATGTTTCAGAGTTGAGTCCGAGTTCCTTGAAGTTTTCAACCTTAGCCTTTGAAGCGTTGTATACTACGAAGTCAGGTTCAAAATTCTTGAGTTCATCTTCTGTTGGAACGATGAACATGTTCTTAACAAAGTGAGCCTGCCAAGCTACTTCAACGATGAAACGAACAGCCATTCTTGTGTCCTTGTTTGCACCGCAGAATGCATCAACAACGAAAAGTCTCTTGTTTGAGAGTTCCTTCTTAGCGATATCCTTTACAGCAGCCCATGTGCTTTCTGACATCTTGTGGTTATCGTTAGGATATTCCTTTGAATCCCACCATACAGTGTCCTTTGAGTTAGCATCTTCAACGATGTACTTATCTTTAGGTGAACGTCCTGTATAGATACCTGTCATTACATTTACAGCGTTGAGTTCTGTGTTCTGTCCAACTTCGTAACCTGTGTTGGAAGCCTTTGTTTCTTCTTCGAAGAGAACTTCATAAGAAGGGTTGTAAACGATCTCCGTTGTGCCTGTGATGCCATACTTTGTTAAATCAATCTTTGACATTTTAAACGACCTCTTTCTTTATTAAATTAAATTTGCCTTGTGCACCGCACGATTATTCCGCTACGATACACATCAGAATATATTATACCACAAATCAAGCGCGACTGCACTACTTTTTTTAAATTTTTTTTGATTTTACACGATATTTTCAGAAATGCACTTATTACTTTGAAATAAGGCATACAGAATGAGCAGAAATGCCGAGTTTTTCGCCTGTGAAACCAAGATGTTCCTCAGTTGTCGCCTTAACATTAACTGCATCTATATCGCATCCGGCAGCATCTGCTATGTTATATCGCATCGTTTCAATGTACGGAGCGAGCTTTGGCGCCTGTGCGATGACTGTCGCATCGATGTTTTCGATCTTGTATCCCCTGTCTTTGATCAGAAATGCTACGTGTTCAAGCAGCCTTATGCTGTTCGCACCTTTAAATCTTTCGTCGGTGTCAGGAAAATGCTTTCCGATATCGCCGAGAGCAGCAGCTCCGAGAAGTGAATCCATTACCGCGTGAAGAAGCACGTCAGCATCGGAATGGCCTAAAAGTCCCTTTTCGTGCGGTATCTTAACGCCGCCTATGATAAGGTCTCTGCCTTCGACAAGTTTGTGTACATCGTAACCGTGTCCTGTTCTGAACATTTATTTACCTCCGTTCGCACCGAGTATCGCCTCTGCAATGGCAATATCCTCAGGTGTGGTTATTTTTATGTTTCTGTAGTCGCCTGTAGTCATGCATACCTTTGCCCCGACCGCTTCCGCCATCTGACAGTCGTCAGTGAAATCAAGGAAGTTTCTCGTGGCAAACTCAACTCCGCGGTTGTAGAGAGCACGCTTGAAAACCTGCGGTGTCTGAGTGATATACAGCGATGAGCGAGGCGGTGTATCCATGATAAGTCCGTCGTCCACTACCTTAATGGTATCCTTGACAGGAACGCCAAGTACAGCCCCGCCGAATACCCTTGCATCCTTTATAGTCTTTTCGATATGTTCCGGTTCAACAAGCGGACGGGCACCGTCATGAACGGCGATCATCTGCGTAGAATCGGAGATTGCATGAAGTCCGTTTATAACGCTCTCCTGACGTGTCTTTCCACCCTTCACAACGTCTTTAAGCTTGCTTACACCGTATTCTGCGGCAAGCGACTTTATCTTTTCGATTATATCCTCACGGGTGACAACGACTATCTCGGCAACGCTTTCGCACTTTTCAAACGCCAGCATTGAACGAACGATAACAGGCATCCCGCCGACCTCGGCGATCTGCTTGTCAGTTCCCTGCATTCTCGTCGAGTTACCCGCGGCTACTATTATTACTGAAGTATCCAAAAAGGAACATCCCCTTTCAAAAGAGTAAGTGTGTTTCATGCAGCACACTATTCTATTATACTATAATTATTTAAAAAAATCCACATAAAACAGAAAGCCACCGCATTTGCGGTGGCTTTCTGCAAGGAAATATATGAGAAAAACACGATTTAATAAGAAACTTTCAAGTTTACAAAATAATAAGCAAGCCACTTCAAGTAACTTGCCCCTATTTATGAGTTGGGGCGGAAGGATTTGAACCCTCGAATGGTGGAGTCAGAGTCCACTGCCTTACCACTTGGCGACGCCCCATTATATTCTGTCTTCCGGCATTTTTCTTATCTCGCCTGACGACTATTTAATTATATCACAGCAGAACACCCGTGTCAACACTTTTTTTCTCTCAGAAGCCGATTTGTGAATCAAGTACATTTAATTCCACAATTTAAATTTCATAAAAGCAATATAAACAAATATGAATAATTCAAGCCCCGGAAGCCCTTTTTTTGTGCTTCTTCTATTGACTTGATGCGTATTAAACGATATAATAATAGATGTAGGTCGTTTAACTCGATTTTAACCTAACTATTTCTTAAATGAAACCCTGAAGTGATTCATGGTTTTATACTTTTTTCATTTCCCCTATATTTTCATCAAACGGTACCGCATATGCACCCCCATGCATATGCGGTACTTCGTTTTAGCCGCATTTTCATTGACAACAGACCATGGGTGTACTATAATTGATTATAACGGACTAAAAACGAATATTATTATTTTTGGAGGCTTATATGAAAGCATACATACTTACATTTCTTATTTCAATGGTACCGCTCGTTGAACTTCGTGCAGGGATACCTGCAGGTGTTGCTATGGGCGTGGACTGGAAAACCGCTGTACTGTTATGCATGATTGGCAATATAGTACCCGTTCCTTTCATTTTTTTCTTTGCACGCCGTGTACTTGAATGGGGTGCTGACAAGCCGGTGATCGGCAAGTTCTTCAGCTGGTGTCTTAAGAAAGGACATCACGGCGGTGAAAAACTCAAGGCTAAAGCAGGCAAGGGTATGTTCTGGGCACTTATGCTTTTCGTAGGCATCCCGCTTCCGGGAACAGGTGCATGGACAGGAACTCTCGCTGCAAGTCTTCTCGACCTCGACTTTAAAAAGAGCATCATCGCAATAGCCTGTGGAGTCCTTCTTGCAGCAGCAATAATCACTGTACTCACTCTGCTCGGTTTTACTGCTTTCACAGCTGTTGCCTGATACAAGGAAACTCAGATCAGTTAAGCTGTGCTGATGTTCGCAGCGAAACTCCGTGTCCGGCAGCAGACGCTGTTACTGTGATCAGATCATTGCATCAATAAAGCATTACAATGAGGAGGATAGTCATGAGAAAATATCTTACAGCATACCTCGCCTACGTTGACCGGATCCTCGCGGAAAAAGATCCGGAAAAGAACAGTTCTCTTAAGGAAGAACACTTAAAACAGATCGCATTCATGCAGCATGAAAGGCATATGCATCTCATCGTTATGGCGCTTTTCGCCGTGATGCTCTTTATTACTATAGGTATCCTCGCCTGCACACAGAACATCACTTACGCTTTCCTTATGGCGCTGCTCCTTGTACTGCTCGTTCCCTACGTTTTCCACTACTATTTTCTCGAAAACGGCGTTCAGAAACTGTACCGCCAGTACAACGAAATGACCGGCACGGATCTTCCGGATGACTGCCGGCAAACCGGTAACAGATCATGAAAAATCTATCACTGTACAGGATACTCATTGCGCCTGTCATAATCTCAGCGATCATTATATATATCGCGTTCTATTCAATAGGTGTCGTCGAAAAGCACATGGCTGCCGATGCAGCATCAGACCATCTGAATACTCTTATAATGAATATAAAAGAGGACCGCGGCGAATATGAACACATGAGATCTGATCTGTGCAGCGAATACGAACTGCGTGCGCAGGCGCTCTCGATACTTATCTCACAGCTGCCGAAGACACTGAGTGAAGATATGACTTCAGAAGAGCTCAGGATCGCATCAGGAGCCGATGAAATAATGATCACGGACAGAAGCGGACTTGTCATCTTCAGCACAACACCTGAATCAAAAGTCCAATATGCCGACGAACGTTTTAAAGACGGACTGACGCATAAAAGTTACTGCCAGACGGTAACTGACGAGGAGGGCGGTCATACTGTTTTCCAGACGGCAGTATCACGCAGAAATGAAAGCGGACTTATAATCGCCGTTTTCTCAAGTGCGGCACTTGACGAAATATCCGAATATGCCGATGCATCTCTTACAATGCGCAGAAGTCCGTCATACGGAAACGGGATCACTGCAATGGTAAATACGTCACCCGGCAGATTCACTGCACACAGCAACGAAAATCTCATCGGT
>JBGUVZ010000010.1:0-4125 GCA_045220685.1 Oscillospiraceae bacterium
TATTACAGAAGGGATACAAACTCGGTGACAGAGTAATCAGACCGGCAATGGTCGCAGTCACAGCTTAAGTAAACAAACAACAAAACAAATAAAAACAAACATTGAACCGAAAGGATGGATTCATTATGGGAAAGATCATTGGTATTGACTTAGGTACAACAAACTCATGCGTAGCAGTTATGGAAGGTGGTAACTCAGTAGTTATCCCTAACTCAGAAGGTGCAAGAACAACTCCTTCAGTAGTTGCTTTCACAAAGAACGGCGAAAGACTTGTTGGTCAGACAGCAAAGCATCAGGCTATCACAAACCCTGACAAGACTATCAGCTCAATCAAGCGTCACATGGGTTCAGACTACAAGGTAGATATAGACGGCAAGAAGTACACACCACAGGAGATCTCAGCAATGGTACTCCAGAAGCTCAAGGCTGACGCTGAAGCTTACCTTGGTGAAAAGGTTACAGAAGCTGTTATCACAGTTCCTGCTTACTTCACAGACTCACAGAGACAGGCTACAAAGGACGCTGGCCAGATCGCAGGTCTCACAGTAAAGAGAATCATCAACGAACCTACAGCTGCTGCTCTTTCTTACGGTATCGATAAGGAAGAAGATCAGAAGATCATGGTTTACGACCTCGGCGGCGGTACATTCGACGTATCCATCATCGAAATGGGCGACGGCGTAACAGAAGTTCTTGCTACAGCAGGTAACAACCGTCTCGGCGGTGACGACTTCGACCAGAGAATCATCGACTGGATGATCGCTGAATTCAAGCAGGCTGAAGGTCTCGACCTTTCAGGCGACAAGCTCGCAATGCAGAGACTTAAGGAAGCTGCTGAAAAGGCTAAGATCGAACTCTCATCAACAACAACTTCAAACATCAACCTCCCGTTCATCTCAGCTGACGCTTCAGGCCCTAAGCACCTCGACCTCACACTTACACAGGCTAAGTTCAACGAACTCACAGCTGACCTCGTTGCAGCAACAATGGGACCTGTTGATCAGGCTCTCAAGGACAGCGGCCTCTCAGCAAGCGACCTCAACAAGGTTCTCCTCGTTGGTGGTTCTTCAAGAATCCCGGCTGTTCAGGAAGCTGTTAAGAAGCGCATAGGCAAGGACCCATTCAAGGGCATCAACCCTGACGAATGCGTTGCTCTCGGTGCTGCTTATCAGGGCGGTGTACTCGGCGGCGACGTTAAGGAAGGTCTCCTCCTCCTCGACGTAACACCACTTTCACTCGGTCTTGAAACAATGGGCGGTGTATGCACAAAGATCATCGAAAGAAATACAACAATTCCTACAAAGAAGTCACAGATCTTCTCAACTGCTGCTGATAACCAGAGCGCTGTTGACATCAACATCCTCCAGGGTGAACGTGAATTCGCAAAGGACAACAAACAGCTCGGTATGTTCCGTCTCGACGGTATCGCACCTGCTCCAAGAGGAATCCCACAGATCGAAGTTACATTCGACATCGACCAGAACGGTATCGTACACGTTTCTGCAAAGGACCTCGGCACAGGCAAGGAACAGAACATTTCTATCACAGCTTCAACAAACATGTCAAAGGAAGATATCGACAAGGCTGTCAAGGAAGCTGAACAGTTCGCTGAAGAAGACAAGAAGCGCCGTGAAGATGTTGACGCAAAGAACAACGGTGAAAACCTCGTATTCCAGTGCGAAAAGGCTCTCGGCGAATTCGGCGACAAGGTAAGCGCTGAAGACAAGGCTCCTATCGAAAGCAAGCTCGAAGAACTCAAGGCTGCTCTCAAGGCAGACAACATCGATGACATCAAGGCTAAGACAGATGAACTCCAGAAGGCATTCTACGATCTTTCATCAAAGGTTTACCAGGCTGCAGGCGCAGCTGCCGGTCAGGATCCTAATGCTGCTGCAGGCGGTGCTGCTGGCGCAGGCGATGTAAACGACAAGAAGGATGACAACGTAGTTGACGCTGACTTCACAGAAGCTTAATCATAATACAAACATTATAAAGAGGATTTTCAGGGCGGATCACAGATTCGCTCTGATTTCCGTATTACAGTGAACATCATAATTCAAGCAATATACGGAGGAACATATGGCTGATAAAAGAGACTACTATGAAGTGCTTGGCGTGCAGAAAACCGCAAGTGCAGACGACATAAAAAAAGCTTATCGTTCGCTCGCAAGAAAATATCATCCTGACCTTCATCCTGACGACAAGGACTGTGCTGAAAAGTTCAAGGAAGTTAATGAAGCTTACGAAGTTCTCTCAGATCCGTCAAAGAAGGAACGCTATGACCAGTTCGGTCATGCCGGTGTAGATCCTAACTACGGCGGCGGCGGATTCAGCGGCGGCGCAGGATTCAATCCTTTCGGCGACATGGGTGACATTTTCGAAAACCTCTTCGGAGGCGGTTTCGGCGGTGGTTTCGGCGGAAGCACAAGAGCACGTGCTGATGCTCCAAGACGCGGACAGGACATCGACACAACTGTTACAATTGAATTTATGGAAGCCTGCATGGGTGTTAAGCGCGATATCAAGATCAACCGTCTCGATAAATGTCCTGACTGTAAAGGTACAGGTGCATCAGCCGGTTCAACTCCGCAGACATGTCCTGAATGCGGCGGACGCGGTCAGGTCAAGGTCGCACAGAGAACTCCTTTCGGCGTGATCTCATCACAGAAAACATGTACAAAGTGCGGCGGTAAAGGTAAGATCGTTTCAAACCCATGTTCAAAGTGCGGCGGAAACGGACGTGTACGCGTTTCAAAATCACTTTCAGTTGATATTCCGGCAGGTATCGATGACGGACAGATGCTCCGCGTAAGCGGTCAGGGTGACGCAGGTGTAAACGGAGGTCCAAGCGGTAACCTCAATGTAGGTGTACGCGTAAAGAATCACCCTCTCTTCGAGCGTGAGGAATACGATATCCACTGCGAGATCCCGATCACATATGCACAGGCTGTAATGGGTGACGAACTTGTGGTTCCTACAATCGACGGAAACGTTAAGTACTCCATCGGTGAAGGCACACAGACCGGCACTGTATTCAGACTCAAAGGCAAAGGTGTCAAGAAACTCCAGCGTTCAGAACGCGGCGACCAGTACGTTAAGGTATATGTTGAAGTTCCTAAGAACCTCGACAAGAAGCAGAAGGAACTTCTCAAGGAATTCGAAGCTTCACTTGAAGACAAGAATTACGAGAAGAAAAAGAATTTCTTTGACAAGCTCAAGGAATTCAAGGAACGTTTCAAAGATAAGAATTAATTTTCACAGTCCTCTCCATACGGAGAGGGCTGTTTTATTATATAACGAAAGGCGGTCATTCCGGTGGTTCCGGAATGACCGCTGTTCTTTTTTTATCGCGCCACAAGACCGTGTATCATTTCAATCAGTTCAGGTATTCTTAATTTCTGCGGACAGTCTTTCATGCACTGTCTGTCCGTGCATTTCATGCAGCTCTCGTACACTTCTTCGATATTTAAGCGGAGTTTTTTCGCCGCCCAGTAGTTTTTTCCGAGATGATAGTAATTATACTGTCTTAACATGATATGGATCTCATATCCTTTCGGGCACACGCAGCGCTGGCATCTTGTGCAGCCGACAGGCGAAAAATGTTCCGACAGCCTTCTTATAACCTCTTCGAACGAAAACTGTACGGGCGGATACTCTTCCTTCATCGCCGCATCTGCCTGTTCAATCGTTCCGATACCTAAAAGCGCACAGGAAAAAGGCCAGTGAAGGATGCCTCCGATAAGCTCGGCCGGACTGAACACATTAAGAAGACATCCGGCTGCATACACTTTATTCAGAATGAGTCCCTTGTTTTTAAAAATATCTTTCTCCGCAATGCGGTCGATTATACCACGTTCCATTATATTGCCGCTGGTCTGGATAACGTCAACTCTGTCGTCCAGTGCTGAACGCTCCGCAACGCTGTAGTAATGTGTTGCAATACCGGTATATTTTATCACGCCTGCTTTCTTCAGATCACAGAGTGCATCGAGCGCTCCGTATCTGCTGAAAGTTTCATCCTGATTGTCCTCATCGACCTGATGAACGAAATAGATATCCGGGTTTGTACCAAGATTTTCGGCAGATCTCATAACCTCGCGAAACATATCGTTCCCGTCCATGAAT
>JBGUVZ010000011.1:0-2782 GCA_045220685.1 Oscillospiraceae bacterium
GTAATCAGTCTTGACTGCTACTATGTAGGCCACGACAAAACTCCGCTCGATGAAAACGGAAAGCCTGACTATGAATGTCTTGAAGCCTTGAACATTGAACTTTTGAATAATCAGCTGGTTGATTTATTCAATGGAAAAGAAGTTATAATTCCAAGTTATGACTTCCATACAGGAACAGCATATTTTGAAGAGAAAAATAAGTTGTCACTTTCTGATAATGAAATCCTGATTCTTGAAGGAATTCACGGTTTGAACGACAAACTTACTCCAAAGGTTGCTCCTGAATTAAAGTTTAAGATTTACCTTTCTGCTTTGACTCAGCTCAACCTGGATGATCACAACCGCATTTCTACAAGCGACAACCGCCTGATTCGCCGAATCGTACGCGACAACAACTTCCGCGGTAAGCCAGCTGCAGGAACTATCGAAATGTGGCCAAGTGTTCGCCGTGGCGAAGAGCTTCACATCTTCCCATTCCAGAACAATGCAGACGCAGTATTGAATACAGCGCTGGATTATGAATTGTCTGTTTTGCGTGTATACGCTGCACCACTACTCCGTCAGGTTACTCCAATGGAAAAGGAATATGCAGAGGCAAGACGTTTGCTCCAGTTCCTCGAGAACTTTGCAACAATCTCGCCAAGCGCAGTACCACCACGCAGTATCATCCGCGAGTTTATTGGCGGTTCAGCATTTAAATATTAGTTGTAAGTTTATTCTTTACTTCATCGAGGAGCTCAGCCTCCTCGTAATCGGCAGCTTGCTTCCAGTCGGCAAGCTGCTTTTCTTTTAACTTTTCGAGAGCGGTTGTTTTTTTCATGCATTCGCGGAGGACTTCGCGTTTTTGTTCTGAGACTATTTTTGCCTGAGTCAGTTGTTTTAAGAGTTCTTCTTTCTGATATTCAAGCAAATTGTTGTATTGACTCTGTGCCATTACATCTTGAAAATCCTGAGAACCTTTCATCTGGGCTTTTACTGCGGCATAGTTCTGAGCTATTGTTTTTAGATTTTCATTTATTTCAGTTTCAACGGCTAAAGCTTTGGCAAGTTCGCCTTCGGCCTGCTGTTTTTCGAAGTTGCGGAATTCGAGGACTTTTTCGAGTTCAAAGGTAAACTTCTTCATTCAGGCTGCTTTAGACTGTCGGTAATCTGAGCTGTGTACGGAATGTCTAACGCTGGAGCTTCAACAAACTCGCTTTCTGGAATCTCGATGCCAGTCAGGGCTGAAAGCTTCTGCAAAGTTTTTTTCATAGGACACGGCTCATACTCTTCCTGCTTAAGGAACTCTTCTATTTCCATGTGTTTATTGATTGCTTCATCAATTTCTGGTGAGTTACCTTTCTGATAGATTCCGGCAGTAATCATTGTTTCGTTTTCGGTATAGCAGGCCATCCATGTGCGGAGACGTCCAACTGCCTTTCGAGTCTGTGCACCGCTAACACGCTTTGAAAGACGGCTGATAGATTGCAGCACATCAATTGCAGGATAATGGTAAGCCTGAGCTAACTTACGGCTCAATACAATATGTCCATCCAGAGTACCGCGAACCTTATCTGTAATTGGTTCATTCATATCGTCACCATCAACAAGGACAGTATAGAATGCAGTAATAGAACCTTTCTGATTTGTACCACTTCGCTCGAGCACTTTTGGAATCATATCAAATACACTTGGCGGGTATCCCTTCTGTGCAGGAGGCTCCCCATTTGCAAGTCCAATTTCGCGCTGAGCATGAGCAAAACGTGTTACTGAATCCATCATCAGCATAACGTCTTTTCCCTGATCGCGGAAATATTCTGCAACGGCAGTACAAACCTGAGCAGCACGGAGACGACAGATAGAAGGCTCATCACTGGTAGCCACGACTAACACAGAACGCTTCATTCCTTCTTCGCCAAGGTCACGCTTTACAAAGTCCAGAACTTCGCGGCCACGTTCACCAATCAAGCCAATTACATTTATATCAGCGTCTGTATTTCTTGCAATAATACTAAGAAGAGTTGATTTTCCAACACCAGAGCCGGCAAAGATTCCAAGACGCTGACCTTTACCAACTGTAAGCAAAGAGTCTATTGCGCGAACACCTGTAGAGATACGGCGGTTAATATCAGAACGTTCGTTTGGTGATGGTGGATTAGCAACTGCAGGATAATAAGTATCAGGAACAATTTCGCCTTTATCATCACAAGGACGACCAGCGGCATTAATCATTCTTCCTAAAAGATTTGGTCCAACAGGAACCATAAGACTTCGACCGGAAGCAACAACTTCGCAGCCAACCTCAATTCCCTTAGTTTCGCCGAATGGTGCAAGCTTTACGATTTTTGCATCAAGACCAACAACTTCAGCCTGAAGCATCTTTCCATCGCGAAGTTTAATTGTACACATTTCACCGATTACAGAACGAGGTCCTTCACTTTCAACTTCCAGACCTTTTACTGCAGTTACACGACCAGTGTACAAAATTGTTTCTGCATCAACAACTTTTTCGAGATATTTAGTAAAATCAAATTCACCAGTATAAGAAGAACGCACTGCCCCACCCCCGCTCTACTATTACTCAGCCGAAGTAAGAGGATCCTGACGCTTGATATTTTTTACAGGAGAAACTTCAAGAATCTTATTTTCAAGTTCAGTAAGCTGGCTTGAGATACGTGCATCAATAGCACCAAAGTCAGTTTCTACAATACAACCGCCCTTTTCAACAGAAGAATCTTCCTGAACAGTAATTCCCTGAACATTTTCAACATGCTGAATAAACTCATCTGCATGAGCAGTTGTA
>JBGUVZ010000012.1:0-2025 GCA_045220685.1 Oscillospiraceae bacterium
TTTAAGCAAAACTGTGTTACTGTCAAAGTAAATGCAATTATATTGCGTTTACTTTGAAGGCATTGCATTTACTTTGACAATTTACGACATTGACGAAACATCAGTACGATAGTAAAATTATAAGTAATTTTCGATCCATGAAAAATATTTTCAAAACTCTGTAACGAAATCGTTTTTCATGCAACTAATATATGAACGTTCAGAAAGGGAGTGAGCAGAATGGCCGATAATATGAAAGAATACTATGAAGAATACGGGCGTAAGGTCTTTCTTTATCTGATGACATTGTGCTCAGATCCGGATATGGCCGAGGAGCTGACGCAGGAAACTTTTTATCAGGCAATAAAGAATGTGGGAACTTTTAAAGGCCAGAGTTCAGTCTATACATGGCTTTGCGGTATTGCCAGAAATGTTTTCCTTAACGAAACGAGAAGGAAGAAGAGCCATCCGGTAGCTGAACCTGAGCTAACGACTGAAGATACAGCTCCTCTGCCAAATGAAATTGCGGAAGACCGTGATGAGAAGATGCAGCTGATGCATAAGCTGCATGAACTTCCGGAAACCGACAAGGAGGTGCTTCTGCTCAGGGCAACAGGAGAACTTAGCTACAGTGAGATAGGTGAGCTGTTCGGAAAAAGTGAAAACTGGGCAAGAGTAACTCATTACAGAGCAAAGCAGAAACTTAAGTCACTATTATGATTGTATAAGAACAGGAGGAATTGCACATGAAATGTTCGATAATACAGGATCTTTTACCAATTTATTGTGATGATCTGGCATCAGATGACAGCAGAAAAGAGATAGAAAAACACCTTTCCGAATGCGAGACCTGCCGTGAGGTGTATGAAAATATGAAGACAAAAGAAGTGAATATAACGGTTCCTGATAAGGATATTCTTCCGCTTAAAAAAGTTAATAAACGAAACAGATTCAAAATAATCGGCGTTGCTTTAACCGCATTAGTATTCTGGTTCGGAGTATTCATGTTTGTTTTCTGGGGAGTTGTACCGATAAAATCTGAAAAAGCGCATTATACTATCAATGCTCATGAAGAAGTAAGGACAAGTTATCAAAGTAACGAAGATGAGTCTGAGACCATTGAGAAAAAAAAGAACGTAAAGAGTTTGTGGCTTGATTTCACAACAGATTCAAACAGCTGCCGCTTCAACACAACTATTGAGGACTATACCGGAAGAAACGGAATGCATGAACATCTGTATATTTATCCAAAGTTAAGGCTTCCTTTTGACGACGATTCCAATTCATTTGAGATTGGGTTTGATGTCAGGGAAGGCGATACGCTGACTATTCATTACAGGGATAAAGAAGAAACGCTTGATCTTTACCAGTTGTACATCGAGAATGTGAAATAGTGACATATAAAAGGGTAGTTTCCCGCTCTTGCGAGCAGAAAACTGCTATTGATAAACAGTCTGCTCTGCAGCCTGTTACAACCGATAATACAAATGTAAAAGGTCGCCTGTTAAAAGGTGACCTTTCTTGGGTTAGTATCTTATTTCCTCCAGTGCTGACGGTACATAATCATTAAGAATATCTCTATATTTTTTCCCTGCCCCTTTTCTGTTTGCATAACGGAACATCGTACTTTTATCAAGTGAATATCTGTTGAATGCATCTGTAAAGATGGTACTATATTCAGACTCAGAAACGATTTTTGACAGAAGTTTATCCACTGAAATATCAACAAGGATTTTTTCAAGACGGCTGTGCCAGAATAGTTCCGTTCCTTTAGGCGATTCAGATGGCAGTCTGTTTATAACGATCAGGTCATCAACTAAATATCTGAAATATTCATCAGCTTTGGGTTTAAGTAAAACTTTTCCTGGATAATGGCTTTTAAGTGAATCAAATACGTAATCCATTATATCATTTTCAACCGATAAAAAGATTGTGTTATGAGAATACAGATGATTCACAAATGAATTAAGCTGAGTCAGTTCAAATATTCTAAAACTGAGATCGTAAAATTCAGTTGTCAATAATTCAGCTATTTTACATGCTTCC
>JBGUVZ010000013.1:0-3190 GCA_045220685.1 Oscillospiraceae bacterium
CCTTACCCGGTATATTATCAGCTCGTTATAAAAAAAGGGAGCAACTATACAAATTGTTCCCGTAAATTTTTATGTTAAATACTGCGCAGTCTTTCAAACTGTGCTTTTGCTTCTGTCAGAAGGGCAGAATAATCCGTATCTGTTTTTTCGCGCAGAAGTTCCGTGATCCTGCAGACAGGGTCGGAAACAGGAGTCAGAGACAGATTAGTATACATTCCCTTCAGCGTATGCGCAGTTTCAAACGCATCATCGTAATTCTTCTCGCTTATCTGTGTTTCAAGCAAAGGCAGTCTGTTATCTGCAATCGCCTTGTTTACAAGCATGAGATAGAAATCTTCCTTGTTCATACATCTGACAAGTGCTTCATCAACGTCAGCACCGAATTCTCTTAAATCAGCAATAGTAAGCATGGTTACCCCTCCATGTATTCTTCAGTGATAAGTTCCTCAAATTCTTCAGGTGTAAGTGGTTTTGAAAAATAATAACCCTGGATTATGTCACATCCGACTTTCCTTAAAAGTTCCATCTGGTCTTTTGTCTCAACGCCTTCAGCAATGACCGGTACCTCAAGAAGTCTTGCAATGTCTATCATGATGCTGACAAGTTTGCAGTCTTTCTTGCTTTCACAGATATTCCTGATAAATTCCATATCCAGTTTAAGTGCATCGATTGGAAGCGATGTCAGCATGTTGAGCGATGAGTATCCGCTTCCGAAATCGTCCATCTCGATTTTGAATCCCTGGCCGCGAAGTCCGATAACTGTGTTTATTATCTGAAGAAGATTTTCAGTATATGCAGACTCGGTTATCTCAAGAAGCAGCTTGTCATTTTCCAGTCCATTGCTGCTTGTAATGTCGGTCAGTATCTTGCCGAGATTCGGATTGAAAATATCTATTCTGGATACATTTACGGAAACAGGCACGTAATAGCCGAATTTGTCTTTCCATTTCTTGATCTGTGCCGCAGCTTCGCTCCATACATAATGGTCAAGCTTGTGTATAAGTCCGTTGCTTTCGAAAAGTGATATGTAATCCTTCGGGTAAACAACGCCGAATTCAGGATGATACCATCTTGTAAGAGCCTCAGCACTTGTAAGTCTAGGCTTATTCCCTATAACATTGTATTTAGGCTGGTAAAGTACTTTGAACTGTTTTTCTGCAAGTGCCTTGTCCATGTCATTGATAAGACGTTCGGAATGAACTTCCTTGCTGTGAAGCTCCGCATTGTAGAAATTAAAGCAGGTCGTGTAGCTGTCCCTGAGTTTGCGGCATGCAAGGAATGCACGGTCAAACCTCTGTTCCATCGTAAGATCTGCTCCGTCGTCAGAATAAATACCCATTCTGACACTTATCTTGCGGCCTTCTAGATTACGGTTTATGACTGCGACATAGTTCGGAAGCTTCTTTTTCAGGGTGGAAGTGTGAGGTATGTACATCAGGAATGTATCGCTGTTGCTTCGACAGGCAAGTCCGCCGTTCTGTTTTACTATCCTGTGTATGGTGTCTCCGATTTTTTTCAGAACTAAATCACCGTATTCACGGCCGTAAAGTTCATTTACCATATGGAATCTGTTTATGTCGATCACCAGTGCATCCATAGGCATTTTTTCGTTCTGAAGGTCAAGTCTTTTTCCGTACTGGAAGAAAAACTCACTGTTAAAAAGTCCGGTCAGTTCATCTCGTTCGGTTTCGTGGATTATTACGCTGTCTTCTGCAAGTTCAATCGAATGCATGACTCTTGCCCTGACAACATCAGGCGCCTCATACGGCTTGGAAATAAAGTCGCTCGCTCCAAGCTGAAGGCTTTCAACTTCCGCACATTTTTCCGATGTAAGCATTATCACCGGAATACGTCTCAGTTCCGGATCTGCACGAATTATCTTAAGCAGACTGTATCCGTCCAGTTCAGGCATGTGAAGATCAAGTATCACAAGTGACAGCTTCATCTTCTCTTTATTTATAACATCAAGCGCCAGCGCGCCGTTTTCTGCATAAAGTATATGATAGCAGTCGCTGAGCATAGCACCAAGCATTTCCCGCTCGATCATTTCATCATCAACTATAAGGATTGTACGGTAAAGCCCCTGTTTGCGTTCAAGCAATTCCTGCATAATAACCCCTCCCTAAAAACTATATATAAATTATACATCAACAGCGAACAAATTACAATAGAAAACTATAAAAAATGTCTAATTTATTTTAAGTAATTAATATATAGCAAGATAGTAGGATATGGGGATTACCAGAACAATCGAGTAGGAGGCTAACCATTATTTGATTAGCCGTCCTCTCACACCACCGTACGTACGGTTCCGTATACGGCGGTTCTTTAGTTTACACGAACATTCATGAAATAGTCAGCTAAGGATATATATCCGAGGTTGGCTATTTCTTTTACTGTAAGTACAGAGTTAAGCATCAGCGATGCACGCCATATGCCTTTACGGCAGTTAGCCATTTCATGCACTTTCCATTTAGGAACACCATATTTTGAAATCATTCTGTATCTCGTTTTGATTCTTTTCCACTGCTTCCAGTATATTGCACGTATCTTTCTTCTTGCCCATTCATCAGTTTCAATCATAAGTTTCTTCATGTCCGCCATTTTGAAATAGTTTATCCAACCTCTGATGACTTCATTGAATTTCTTGATTCTTAGCTGGTTTGACCATCCGTTGTTACGTTTGGTCAGCTCTCTAATTTTATTCTTAAGTTTGGCTACTGATTTCTTATGTACCTTGAATCTGCATTTCCCTTTGTATATGTAGAAACCGTATCCAAGATATTTGACTTTGCTGATATGTGCTGTTACTGTTTTCTGTTTGTTCACTTTGAGAAATAACTTCTCTTCGATATATGGAATAATATTTTCCAGTGTTCTTTCTGCACTTCTTCTGCTTTTACAGAATATCATGCAGTCGTCCGCATATCTTACGAATTTATGTCCTCTTCGTGTCAGTTCCTTATCGAGTTCATTCAGCATTATGTTGCTCAGTAACGGGCTGAGTGGTCCACCCTGCGGTACTCCTTCTGGTGTATTCACTACTACTCCGTTTTCGAGCACGCCTGAATTCAGATATTTATGTATCAGCGAGATTACTCTCCCGTCTTTGATTGTTTTGGATAGTATTTCAATCAGTTTGCTCTTACATACTGTATCAAAGAACTTTTCCAAATCCATATCAATCACA
>JBGUVZ010000014.1:0-3121 GCA_045220685.1 Oscillospiraceae bacterium
TATGATTCGGGCGTCAAAAGGTCATTTTCGAGATTTTTCGCTTTTTTAAACAACGTAATTACGTGTGTTGTAATTCGTTAAAAATGAAAAAACACCCTTTTGACGCTTTAATCATAATATAAAATCAATATAAGAAATAATTCTATATAGGAAATTAAAAAATTCAATTTAAGGAGTTGTATGAGTATAATGAAAAAAATCAACTATTCTTTGTTGTCTGAGCGTGGAGTGGTATGTTATATATTCATGTGTATTGAAAGATATCTACTAAAGCTTTATCCAGAATACAACTGGAAACCGATAGCCAAGAATATGTGGGAGTTGACTGATCATTGGTGGGAAGAAGAATATGAGGAATGGTTTTATTATAAAGTTGTACCATCCTATATTCTTCAGTTTGACTCTTATAATGCTGCATGTTTTTATGATAATGCATGGAAACTAAGCGAAGATGATTATAAGGGAATAACGTTCATTTACAGAAGCATTGAAAAACAAAGCAGATTTGAAGAGTTTGACTGGTTGCTTTATGTTCCGTTGCTCTTTGTGGGGATTGTCTATGAAGATGATAATAGAAAAACAGACTATAATCCTGATAACAGTAATTATAAATATATCACTGAAGTTGAGAATATTCTTTTGAAATATAGTATCGAACTTCCTGACGATTCTGTACTTGAACCATTTAAATATGAAGAAAAGAAGATTTGGATTCCGTACAGGAAAAAGGATACTACGGTTCTTTCTATCATTCTTTGAATTATGCACCAATATGAAAATGTACGCCTTTGGCGTACTACAATGAAATCGGAGCATTGCTCCGATTTAACCTCTCCAGTGCAGCATGTGTTATTAAACGTTCATGTACAAAATCCTGTACATTCTCCATCGTATACTACAATAGGGGCGATAGAATGAAGGATCGTGAAATCCGTAAAATACTTATCAATTATATCCTTGCATCGAACGGTAAAGTACGAATTTATCAGGAAAAATCTATTGGAGATTCGATTTGTGATGTTATGGCTGTAACTGATATTCTTACTGGGTACGAAATTAAAAGTGACAGTGATGACTACAGCAGACTTGACAGACAGATAGAAGCATATAACGAATTCTTTGACAGAAACTATCTTGTTGTAACTGAGGGACGCAGAGAATCTGCTCAAGAGAAAATTCCTGCATTCTGGGGTATAATAATAATCCGGCAGGATAATGTAGAAATTCTTCGGAAGGCATCTGTAAACCGTAAAGCTTCAAGACAATCGCAGCTAGATGTACTTTGGAAACTTGAATTAAAAAATATACTTGTGAAGAATTCTATGTCAATGTATGCTCAGAAATCCAAGGAGTATATTATCGGTCGGATAATTGATCATGTAGATAATGAAGTACTTGGAGAGCAGATAGCAGCCGAACTTTATAATCGGGATTATTCTGTTTACAACGCCTGTGATCTGACTATCCGAAATGAAACAGTGATCAATCCGATGAATGAACTGCTTGAAAAAATAGTCGAGGATGATACCAACAGTATTTCTCTTGATCAGTGGATCGGGCTTTACAGCAAAGCAAAAGAGATACAGGAAAGAAACGTACAAAAATTTTCTGAAAAGCCTAAAGTAAGAGCATCTCATAATATAAAATATACCGATATAGAGGTTGCGCTTGGTGTTCCATGGATATCGGTAGATATCGTCAATGATTTTGTTTCATTTCTTCTTAATATTTCAGATGTAGTTAAATACGAACCTGTTACAGGAACATGGGCGATACTGAACAAGCGATATTTTGATTATCTCAGTACCTGCACTTCTAAATACGGAATCAAAAGATATAATGCACTTTTTATCATTGAAGCGACTTTAAATCTTCGGGAAATAAAACTCTATAATGAAAAAGGCAAGTATGATGAAGCAGATACTATTGCAGCTCTTGAAAAACAAAAACTTATAACTGAAGAGTTCAGAAACTGGATCTGGCAGGATGAGGACAGAATATGGGAAGTTGAAGAAGCCTATAATAGAATGTTTGACAATCTTAAAAGAAAAACCTATGATGGAAGTCAAATTAAGTTTCCGGAAATGACGGAAGGTTTTGAACTTTACGATTATCAGAAAGATGCCGTTCAGCGTATCATTAATGAGAAAAATACTCTTCTTGCATTTGATGTAGGTTCCGGCAAAACATATATCATGATAGCCGCAGCAATGACTATGAGAAGTATGGGGCTTTCACGCAAAAATATGTTTGTTGTTCCGAATAATATTGTCGGTCAGTGGGAGAAGATATTTACTGATCTTTATCCCAAAGCTAAACTTTTAACTATCGAGCCTCGCTCATTTAAACCTGAACTGAGAGAGAAAGTAATTATTCAGATGCGTGACGGTGATTATGATGGTATTATCATTGCATACAGCTGTTTTGAAATGATTCCGCTATCGGTAAGTTATATTTCTGATAAAATGCAGGAGAGTCTCGGTAAACTTGATAATGCCGTACATAATCTGAAAACATATGACAGCAGAACAACTGCAATAAAAAGAGAAAAAGAGTACATAAGAAAACTTGCAAAAGAACTGATCGACAATATTGAGACAAATCATCTTTCGGTTACTTTTGATCAGCTTGAGATTAATACGATTTTTCTTGATGAGGCACATAACTATAAGAATATTCCGATACGAACCAGTATGAGAACACTCAGAGGGATAAATATAAAAGGATCTAGTAAATGTCTTGATATGCTTAGAAAGATATACTGCGTCCAGGAACAGAATTCGGGAAGGGGAGCAGTTCTTGCAACCGGAACGCCGCTTTGCAACTCGATATCTGATACGTATGTAATGCAGATGTATGTACAGCATGATGAACTTGAAAAGCGAAAACTTCATATATTTGATAACTGGATAAAGACATTTGCTGAAATGGAAAATGTATGCGAGATTGATGTCAGTGTTACAAAATTCAGATTTGTACGCCGTTTTTCTAGGTTTTATAATCTGACAGAATTATCATTACTGTTTTCTCAGGCCGCGGTTTTTCATGCGGTTGACAGTAAAGACGGAATTCCAGAGTTCGATGACTATCATAAGATAATTATTAAGAAGAATGAAGCACT
>JBGUVZ010000015.1:0-2517 GCA_045220685.1 Oscillospiraceae bacterium
CCGATACAGGCTGGGGCAAGGCTCTCTGGGGCAAGCTCTACGGTCAGTGGATGTGTGAAGGTGCTGTATTTGTTTACGACTTCGACCGTTTCCATGCAGATGACATCATGCCGATGTTCAAGAAATACAACATCACAACATTCTGCGCTCCTCCTACAATGCTTCGTTTCTTCATCCGTGAAGATCTTTCAAAGTACGACTTCTCATCACTCAAGTACGTAACAACAGCAGGTGAAGCACTTAACCCTGAAGTTTACTATCAGTTTGAAAAGGCTACAGGCCTCAGGATCATGGAAGGTTTCGGACAGACTGAAACAACACTTACCATTGCTAACTTTGTTGGTATGGAGCCAAAGCCGGGCAGCATGGGTAAGCCAAATCCTCAGTACAATATGCAGATCCTTCTCCCTGACGGCACACCGGCAGCTCCTGGTGAAACAGGTGAGATCTGCGTTAAACTCGGTGACAAGCCGATCCCTGGCCTTGCTCTTGAATATTACCGTAACGATGAACAGACAAAGGATACATGGCGTGACGGTTACTACCACACAGGCGATACAGCATGGGAAGATGAAGACGGATTCTACTGGTATGTCGGTCGTGTTGATGACGTTATCAAGTCATCCGGCTACCGTATCGGACCTTTCGAAATTGAAAGCGTTCTCATGGAACTCCCTTATGTTCTCGAATGTGCTGTAACTGGTGTACCTGATGATATCAGAGGACAGGTCGTAAAGGCAACTATCGTTCTCACCAAGGGAACAACTCCGTCGGACGACCTTGTTAAGGAGATCCAGGAATACGTTAAGAAGGAAACTGCTCCTTACAAGTATCCAAGAGTAGTTGAATTCGTTGAAGATCTCCCTAAGACAGTAGGAAGCGGAAAGATCCGCCGTTCAGAGATCCGTAAGATGGATATGGAAAAGTACAACAAGAATAAATAATTAAAAAAAGAATACAATAACACGGCTCTTTAGCGATCAGATGATCATTAACAGAGCCGTGTTTATTTATTTTTTCAGATTTAACATTGAAAAACGATGAAAAGTATGTTATAATAAACAAAAAATATGTTCGTGAATTTTATGAATCACCGGTCTTGAGCAGGGGTGTTTTTCGATTTGTATTCTTTTTTACGATCGGAGGCCGGTGTTTATGATATTTACATGAAATACATTATTCATGAATTTTATGTAAAGGAGGGATTACAGGGTATATGATCATATATACAAGTCTAGGCTATGGCATAGCTCTTTCTGTTTTGTGTATCTGTCTGACAAATCTGTTATTTACGCTTTTAGACGGGCACACAGGCAAAACACAGAACAAGCTTTACATAGCTATTATCATTCTTCTGGGAATAAATGCAGGATGTGAACTTGTAAATGTCCGTACCGGTGAAGCAGCCGCATCTTCTGACGTAGCTTTTATGGCTTCGAAAATATCGAAGTATGTTTATTTCTTCACTCATAATCTTGTTCCTCCGCTGCTTTATTACTATCTTTCATTTGTTGTAGGCCGTTCTGTTGTAACAAAAATGCCGGGAAAATCACAGGGATTAAGACGTTATTCCTTTATCGGCGGTTCGCCTTTCATTGTGGCTGTGATAACTGAACTTATGATACTGACTAATCCTCTGACCGGCTGGTGCTGGTACTATTCCGAGGACAGGACGTTTCACCGTTCGTGGGGCGAATATATATTTATCTACGGATTTTCTGCAATATGGGTCGTTGCAGGATTTATAATGTTCATGAGATCCTGGAGCATTCTTTCAAAAGGCAGAAAGCGCTCGATAGCAATATGTTTCATGCTTGCATGCTTCGGCATAGTCATTCAGCTTGTTTTCAAACAGTACCGCATTGAAATACTTATGGAAACGCTTGGCTTTACAGGCGTTCTTCTGTTTATAGAAAACGAGGATGACAGAAGAAATGTTGAACTGGATGCCTATAATTCCGCTGCATTTATACTCGATGTGCGTGCGGCGATAAGTCACCGTATCCCTTTAAAGGTTCTTGTAATACGCAGCATTGATTTTGACCGTAATTCCAATTCGGTGGTGTCTGTAAAGATCGACCGAGATGCAGCCTGCAGAATGGTTTCAGATTATCTTGCCACTGTTGTGGACAAGTACTGTATTTATACAGTAGGTAACAGGCGATTTGCCATTACTCTTTACAACACTACGGAAAAAGATGCAACCGAGATAGAAGAAAAGATATGCAGCCGTTTCAGTTCAGCATGGAGACTTGGCGGTATCAATTTGCATCTTTCTGCAAAATTCCTGCTTATCGATGTTCCTGAACTTGCGGAAAATGCAGAGGAAGTTCTGTATTTTGCGGAATGTCTGCTTCCTAAGGATATAGGTTCCGGGATCGTGGACAGCAAATCACTTGAACGCATAATCCGTCGTGCTGCAGTTGAAAAGGCAGTTACAAACGGCCTTGACGAAGATTCCTTTGAAGTATATTATCAGCCGACTTATAACATAGACAGGACACTGCACGGAGCTGA
>JBGUVZ010000016.1:0-4295 GCA_045220685.1 Oscillospiraceae bacterium
AAAGGCGAAATATGCCTCATCCATGTACAGACAAGCCTGACGGTGTATCTTTCTGCCCTGTCAGCTTTTTTATTTTACCCACAATGGATATCTTTTGATCTGAGAATAATCAGAGAAAGGAAATACTATGAGAAAAAGCGGTATACTACTTCATATTTCAAGTCTGCCGTCTAAGTACGGCATTGGAAAAATGGGCAGGGAAGCTTACAGATTTGCCGACTTTCTTGCTGAAACAAAAACGGGGCTGTGGCAGATACTCCCGCTCTCCCCTACAAGTTACGGTGACTCACCGTATCAGAGCTTTTCTGCATTTGCAGGAAATCCGTATTTCATCGACTTCGAGCTTCTTGAAAAAGAAGGCCTGCTTAAGAAGGATGAATATACGAGTATAAAATGGGAGCAGAACAAGGATTCTGTAGACTATGAATTCCTTTACGAAAATGTCTACAAGGTGCTCCGGAAAGCCTACTCACGTTTTGAGATAACACCTGAGTACAGGCTCTTTGAAATGATAAACCGTAAATGGCTCGGTGACTACGCGCTCTTCATGAGCCTTAAATTCCGCTACGACGGAAAGCCGTGGTACAAGTGGCCGGAAGAACTCGCAATGTGCGATAAAGATGCCATCAAAAAGGCAAAGGAAGAGCTGAAGGATGAGATCGGTTTCCACAAGTTCATCCAGTTCTGTTTTAAAAAGCAGTGGACGGCACTTAAGACCTACGCCAATGAAAAAGGCATCAGGATAATCGGTGACATACCGATCTACGTTTCACTCGACAGCACCGAGGTATGGAAAACTCCTGAACTCTTTGAACTCGACGAAGACAAGAAACCGGTCGCAGTTGCCGGCTGTCCGCCGGACTGTTTCGCACTTACCGGTCAGCTCTGGGGTAACCCGCTCTACGACTGGGATTATCATAAGAAGACAGATTTCAGCTGGTGGATAAGCAGAATTCAGAATGCCGCCGAGACATACGACATCATCCGTATCGACCATTTCAGAGGATTTGCAGGCTACTACTGCATACCGTACGGAAATGAAACTGCCGAAGTCGGTATCTGGAAGAAAGGTCCGGGAGCAAAGCTCTTCAAAAAGGCTGAGGAGGAACTCGGCAAGCTTGATATCATTGCTGAAAACCTAGGATTCCTCACACCGGACGTACAGGATATGCTCGATGAAGTCGGCTATCCGGGTATGAAGGTAATCGAATTCGGATTTTCCGACAGTAAAAATGATTATCTGCCGCATAATTTCATTGATACTAATTCCTATTCATATACAGGCACTCACGACAATGATACTCTTGTGGGATGGTACAAGTCGCTTGACAAGGATTCAAAGAAATTCTGTCTCGATTATCTGAATGTAAAACTCGACACTGAAATACCGGAAGCAATGCTTCGTCTTGTATGGTCGGGCGTTTCAGATGCCGCAGTTGCTCAGTTCCAGGATTTCATCGATGCGGATACAGACTGCAGAATGAACATTCCATCAACGCTTTCAGGCAACTGGACTTACCGCGCACACAAGGAAGACTTCACTGAAAAGCTGAAAGAAAAGATCTTAAAACTCAACACGCTTTATAACAGATGCAGCGAACCTGCACCTGATGAAGATAATAAAACTGAAGAAACATCAGACAAGGAAAATGAGAACGGTACTGACACGGATGCAGCACCGCAGACAAATGATGAAAGGACGAAGATAAATGAACAAGCAGACATTTCTTGCAGAACTGAAAAGTAATCTAGAAGAATTAAAAAATGAAGGCGTAACATCCCCTCACGTACTCCACAATGTACTGAGCGAAACCGTTATGAGAAATCTTTCCGGACTGTGGAAGGAAAGTAAGAAAGCCCATCTTGACAAAAGACGTGCATGCTATTTTTCAATGGAATTCCTTATAGGAAGATCAGTGTTCAACAATCTTCTCTGCCTTGGAATTTACAAAGATGTACAGAAGGCTTTTGAAGCAGCCGGATTCTCACTCGATGATCTCGAAGCTGCAGAAGATGCCGCTCTTGGAAACGGCGGTCTCGGAAGACTGGCAGCCTGCTTCCTCGACAGTGCTGCAACTCTGAATCTTCCGCTCGACGGATACGGCATCAGATACAAGTACGGTCTTTTCAAGCAGAAGATCGAAAACGGATTCCAGACTGAAGAAGCTGACAACTGGACAAAGTACGGCGACGCATGGTCGGTAAGACATGACGAAGACGCAGTTGAGATAAACTACAGCGACCAGAAGGTACTTGCCGTTCCTTACGACATCCCGATAATCGGCTACGGTGCAAAGAATATCGGTACTCTCCGTCTCTGGCAGTCAGAAGCATTCGAAGACTTTGATTTCAAGCTCTTCAACGACCAGAAATATCTCGAAGCAAGCCGTGAAAAAGTTCTTGCCGAAGATATCTCAAGAGTACTTTATCCAAATGACGATACAAGAGAAGGCAAGAAGCTCAGACTGAAGCAGCAGTATTTCTTCTGCAGTGCCTCACTCAATGATATCATCAAGAAGCACAAGAAGAACCACGGTGATATCAAGTCTCTCGCTGATTACGTTACTATCCAGCTCAATGACACACATCCGGTCATCTCAATTCCGGAACTTATAAGACTTCTCACTCAGAACGAAGGGCTTTCATTTGACGAAGCTTTCGCTATGGCAAAGAAGATCTTCAACTACACAAACCACACAATCATGCCGGAAGCTCTTGAAAAATGGGACGAAAGCCTTATCAAGGAACTTCTTCCGGAGATCTACGATATCATCTTCATGATAAACGAAGAATACCTGGCTGAAATGTACAAGAAGGATATCAAGAAGGAAAGCATCGAAGTCATGAAGATCATAAAGGGCGGACAGGTACACATGGCTAATATGGCTACTTACTGCTCATCCTATGTAAACGGCGTTGCGCAGATCCACACTGAGATCCTGAAGGCAAATACACTTCACGACTGGTATACTGTTTATCCGGAACGTTTCCAGAACAAGACAAACGGTATCACACAGAGAAGATGGCTTGCTCTCTGTAACGAAGAACTTTCAGCACTCATCACTGAACTTCTCGGAAATGAGGACTGGGTAACAAATCTTGACGAACTCAAGAAGCTCACTGGATACGCAGACAATGCTGACATCATAAACCGATTCCTTGCAATCAAGAAGACAAAGAAGGAACAGCTTGCAAAGTTCATTCTCGACCGCGAAGGCATAAAGATCGATCCGGACAGCATCTTCGACATCCAGATCAAGAGACTGCACGAATACAAGAGACAGCTTCTTAATGCGTTCTCCATCCTCTGGCTCTACTTCGGAATCAAGGACGGAAGCATTAAGGATATTACTCCGGTAACATTCCTCTTCGGTGCAAAGTCAGCTCCGGGATACAGACGTGCAAAGGCAATCATCAAGTTCATCAACGAGATTGCTGCTATGATCGAAAAGGACGATGAAGTTAATAAGCTCATCAAGGTAGTATTCGTTTCAAACTACAATGTTTCCTATGCTGAAAAGCTCATCGCAGCAGCTGAAGTTTCAGAACAGATCTCAACTGCCGGCACAGAAGCATCCGGTACAGGCAACATGAAGCTCATGGCAAACGGTGCTGTAACACTCGGTACACTTGACGGTGCAAACATCGAGATCGTTGAGGAAGCCGGACGTGAAAACAACTACATTTTCGGTGCAACGGTTGAAGAACTCGAAAAGATCATGCCGGAATACTGCTCAAGAAAACTTGCTGCAGGAAACGACAAGATCAGAAGAGTTATCGAAACTCTTGTTGACGGCACATTTGACGACGGCGGAAGCGGCGATTTCAGAGAACTCTACACTTCCCTCTTGGACGGTGCAAGCTGGCACAATCCTGACAACTACTATCTCCTCGGCGACCTTGAAAGCTACGTTGAAGCAAAGCTCAAGTGCAACAGCGACTACAAGGACAAGGCCGCATTCGGCAGAAAGATGTGGCTCAACATGTGCAACTGCGGCAAGTTCAGCTCTGACAGAACTATTGCCGACTACGCAGAGAATATCTGGAAGATAAAATGATTTTACTTAGCGTTTCCTTAACTCTATAATATAAGATATAGTGAAAGTCGTAATTAGCAGACTTTCACTATATTTTTGTCATTTTTAGCGTAAGTTTATAGTATTTCAACAATTCTTTGCTTTTATTATTTAATTTCATTGACACAGATTAACGGGTAGTTGTATAATAGAGATTGTAGTGAAATTTAATACATTACACTACATATTTTACGATAAGGGAGATTATTAAAATGAAAA
>JBGUVZ010000017.1:0-10486 GCA_045220685.1 Oscillospiraceae bacterium
AAAGTTAAAGAGGATGAATACACTTCTGTCAATATCTTTGTATTTACGACTGAACAGTTTGATGATATATCTTTAACTGAATTAAAAAAGGCAGATGCATTCCGCCAATTTGATAACTGTCAGCATGTCCTGGAGATATCTGTTGTATCATTAAAGGACGAAGAAAAATTTTCCGAACTGAAAGAGATGATGTTGCGAAACAGCAATCTTATTAGCCAGTATTCCAACCCTGATACTACTGAAGAGCAAAAAACTGTATTTTTTGAAAAATATCATATAGCACGCGCTTCTGTAATCAAAAATATTCTTTCCAGAACTGAAGATGATGAATTATCAAACGAATTAAAGGTGTTTAATATATAATGCACAAACAGGTCATCCCGTCGAGGGATGACCTGCTTTGATTTACCTACCTCTAATAGCATCAATAGGCTTCTTGCTTGCGGTCTTTTTTACCGGGAAGAAGCTTGCGAGTGCTGCTACTGATAAGCTTATGAGTAAAATTACAACTACTTGTCTTATTCCGAAATGGAGGAACGTGATGAGAATACCGGATTCGTGCCTTATCAGCCAGTTTAAGAAGCAGACTGCTGCGAAACAGAGAACACTGGTGATGACGAATTCTATCATGGCTATGATAAAGCTTTCCGAGAAGAATATTCTGAATACGTCGTTCGACCTTGATCCGATCGCACGGAGAATACCTATTTCCTGCTTTTTGTAGCTGATACTTGTTGATATGAAGTTCGCCATAAGGATAGATGCAAATACTGCAAAGAAAAGTCCTACCCAGATAAACACCTTTGCCGCACCTTTTATGATTGAATGAAGTGAATCGAGTTCATATACAACTGCATTATTCATCTCATAGCGTTCACTTTTAACATCTTCATCGCCGTAACAGTATCTTACGATCTTTTCCCTTTCAGTCCTTGATTCAGGCATGCATCCTACTGCGCAGTCGTAAATGCCGTCGTTTACCTCGGCTATCTTTTCAAGGATACTGTCTGAAACGCCCATAACATCAGCTGAGGCATAGGAACTGTCCGAAGTAAAGCATCCAACTATCTTAACATCTTCGATATTATTATCATCGTCAAGGCCAAAATCCCTGTAGCTCCATAAATAACCCGTCAGCTTTCCTGCAGATGTAACGAACTTATTCATATCTTCAAGGGTTTTCTTCGTAACTGTTCCGTCTTCACCGACGAATTTTTTATCCATGTCATTGTAAGTAGCGAAAACATCTTCTGCCGAAACAATGATCTCATTATCCTTAAGCTCTTCAAGCGGTTTGTCTGCCCAGATTATATTTTCCGCCGGAATATCTGAAAGTCTGGAATAGTACATGGAAGATATATGAACACTGCCCTGCGTACTGAACGAGCTTACTGAATAATTACCCTTGCTGCTTTCAAATGCTATCGGTTCACCTGCAACAAGCTTTTCAACAGCACCCTTGCCTACCATAGCGGCACCTGTAAGGCTTTTATTTACCGCACACTCATACTCGCTTGACAGGATGAACTGAAGGATCTGTTCCGTATTTGTAAGCTTGTCTATATCTTTGTTGAGCAGTTCATAACGTGATGAATCAAACTTCGTATCGATAACAGCCGTTACAGTATAGAGTTTATTGTCAAGAAGCAGACTCTTGCCGACCATATACATCGGATCAGAAAATTTTTCAGCTTTTTTCTTCTTTTCCATAAGTGCATCAACATCACTGCCGACACCCATTTCCTCTGCCTGCTGAAGCATTCCCGGATCAATATTAATGTTCATCTGTGAGATCTGGCCCATCAGCGAGGACGAAGAGCCTGATGCGCCTGAATAATCCTTTACCGGCTGGGCTGATACATATCCGGATCTGATAAAAGATTCAGCTGCAAGACAGCTTATGGCGATCTCATTCTTTGAAGGATCAGGCAGTTTTCCGGCATATACGGAGAATCCCATATTTTTAATGGTGTCCTCCGTGATCTCTGCGAATCCGCAGAAATTTGTAAGGTAACTGCTTGTAAGTGAAATGCCGTCACTGTCCTCATCTTCTTCAGCATTATCGCCGAGATTCATACTGAATGAAAGATCCATCCTTTTAGGTTTAAAAATACCCGTAGCAGCCACACCGATATCATTCTTTATATTTGCAAGATCCTCATCAGTAATACCGTTTCTAATAGAATTCCACCAGACGTCTGCACCGGATTCCTCTTTAACCGTTTTCGAAAGTGAGACATATCCTATATCAGAATCACGCAGCGAATCAATGCATGAGCGAATGTGGTCGTAGGAACTGAAAGTATCTACAAAAGCGAAAAGTGAGAAGGCAACAACAGAAAGAAGGATGGTCATAACAAGTCTGAATTTCTTGTGCTTAAGACTGCTCTTTCCTATTGTGAAAGCCGACTTCATCGGAAGGACAGATTTTATCAGTGCAAAATCCTTTCCGTCCTGTACCGGTATCTTCGATTCATCAGTTTCTCTGAAGCGTGCTCCTTTTTCTGAAACTGACATCGTAAGTCCGGATCCAAGCTTGTCGATATATTCGTTTATCTTAAGGCGGTCTTCCTCGGTAAGATGGTATCCTGCCGGCACCGCAATATTCGAACCGTCAAATTTCAGATCCGACGTTTCTTCTGCCGCACTGTCATTTACCTCAACGTCACGGATGACCTTTCCATCAGCAAGTTCGATTATACGGTCGGCATACAGCTCGGCATATTCGCGGTCGTGGGATACGATGACTACCAGCTTGTCTGCCGAAAGTTTTTTAAGGGTATCGAGTACCTGTCGTCCTGTGACGGAATCGAGAGCACCTGTCGGCTCATCGGCCATGATTATTTCCGGATTCTTTACAAGGGCACGGGCGATGGCAACACGCTGTTTCTGACCGCCCGAAAGTTCGTTCGGATTTCGTTCACCGAAGCCTTCAAGGTCAACCTCTTTCAGTATTCTGTTGATCTCCTCGTCAGATGCCTTTTTACCCTGCAGTTCAAGTGCAAGAGCGATATTGGCGCCGACATTGAAGTCCTCGAGTACATTGTACTCCTGAAAGATAAATCCAACATAAGTGTTTCTGTAGCTGTCGAATCTCTGCTGGTCGAAGTCCTTCGACGAAATGCCTTTGATGATGATCTCGCCGTCGTCGTAGCTGTCAAGTCCGCCCAAAAGATTAAGCATAGTGGATTTGCCGCTTCCCGATTTACCGAGCAGGAACACCATTCCCTTTTCAGGAAATCTGAGCGAGATACGGTCTACCGCAACGACTTCCTTTCCCTTTTTCGGCCTGTACTTTTTAAAAAGATCCCTCGTTTCAAGCATATTTATTGTCTTCCTTTCTGGTATTGTATATATACTTTTATCTAAACAGTACTACTATTGTATCATATACACAGAAATTTTTCAACGCGATCATTCATAATATTTTCTTAATTATTTCTTAATGAGAATGATCTCGTAAAGCACACGTATCTGCGTGATTTCGGGCCTGATCAGCGTTTCAAAATTTTTTTCTGAAAAATATTGACAATTGAAAACAAATGTGATATCATAATGATATCAACAAGAAACAATGTTGATATGACGATAAATACAGAACACACATCACAGATGTGGGGAGGTACAACATGAAAGAGAAAATCATTACAACAAACAAGAACGGCATGGCAATGCTTATTTTCATCATTATCGCATACCTGGTAGCAATCCCGCTCATCCCGATCGGACTTTCATCATGCACAGCGATTGGAACGATTCTCGGTGTAATTTCGATCATCTGGGTATTACTCGGCTGGATCCTTGCACTGGGTCTTAAGGTTTTAAAGCCACAGGAAGCACTCGTGCTCACACTATTCGGTAAATACAGAGGTACTCTCAAGGGCGACGGTTTCTTCTGGGTAAATCCTTTCTGCACAGCTTTCAACCCGGCAGCTGCAACAAAGCTCAGACAGAGCGGTGACGTTGCCGGCGACAGCGGTTCAATGTTCGCGCTCAGCAGCGGAACCGGCTCAGATGTTACAAGCCTTCAGCTTTCTCCGGCAAGCAAGAAGATCTCACTTAAGATCATGACACTCAACAACAACAAGCAGAAAATCAACGACTGCCTCGGTAATCCTATCGAGATCGGCATCGCAGTTATGTGGCGTGTTACCGATACTGCAAAGGCAGTTTTTGAAGTAGATAACTACAAGGAATATCTTTCACTCCAGTGCGACACAGCACTCAGAAATATCGTAAGACTCTATCCTTATGATGTAGCAGAAAATGTAGACACAACAGGCGACGGCATTGCTGACGAAGGCAGCCTCCGCGGTTCAAGCGAAATCGTTGCAGGACGTATCCGCGACGAGATCCAGGAAAAAGTTCAGATAGCTGGTATCGAGATCATCGAAGCGCGCATCACATATCTTGCATACGCTCCGGAGATCGCAGCAGCAATGCTCCAGAGACAGCAGGCTTCAGCAGTAGTTGATGCAAGAAAGCTCATCGTTGACGGTGCTGTAGGCATGGTTGAAATGGCTCTTGAACAGCTTTCCGAAAAGAATGTCGTTGAACTCGACGATGAGAGAAAAGCCGCAATGGTTTCAAATCTTCTCGTTGTTCTCTGCGGCAACCACGACGCTCAGCCTGTAGTTAATTCAGGAAGTCTTTACTGATGGCTGCAAAAAAACAGGTCCCGCTCCGCTTGTCCGAAAAACTATACAACGACATCGCATCATGGGCGGAAGATGATTTCAGGTCAGTGAACGGACAGATAGAGTACCTGCTGACCGAATGTGTAAAACAAAGGCGAAAAAACGGCGGCTACGTCGGCAAAGAGATCGACGCACCACCGGATATAGATGTGGAGGACTTTGAGTCCTGATCCCCACCCCAAACCAAGCAAAAAAGCCGTTCGCGGACGCGAACGGCTTTTTTCTGTATTATTCTTTATCATCGTAGTGATCGAGGAAGCTGATCTTTTCGCCGTTTTTCTTGTAGGCGATTACTGTGTCAAGACAGACATTCTCAACGCTTTTGAAAATGTGGCTTTCGACGAGCGGATTTGTCTTTTTCAGTGTCTTTATAAGATTTTTGATTTCTATACGCTTGGACTGGTTTTCTTCGTTGTCGCAGCTTACGCATGTGTCGGTAAACTTGCATGCGCACTGGATGAAATGAAGATTATTGTAGTCACGCCACGCCTTGATGTCATCCTCACGCACCAGATAAAGCGGACGGATAAGTTCCATTCCTTCGAAATTCGTGCTGTGGAGCTTCGGCATCATGGTCTGGACCTGTGCGCCGTAGAGCATTCCCATGAGGATCGTTTCAATAACGTCATCGTAATGATGTCCGAGAGCTATCTTGTTGCAGCCAAGCTGCTTTGCAAATGTGTAAAGGTGTCCCCTTCTCATTCTCGCACAGAGATAGCACGGCGACTTTTCGATATTGAATACCGAATCAAATATCTGCGACTCGAAGATCTCTATCGGAATATTTAAATTCTTTGCATTCTCTTCGATGATACGTCTGTTGTCCGGACTGTATCCCGGATCCATAACAAGATACTTCACATCGAACTCAAACTTGTTGTGACGCTTAAGTTCCTGAAAGCACTTCGCCATGAGCATCGAATCCTTGCCGCCTGAAATACAGACTGCGATACGGTCGCCCGGCTTTATCAGTTCGTACATATTGAGTGCCTTCGTAAACCTGCACCAGATGTTCTTCTTGAACTTCTTGCGAAGGCTCATTTCCACGTCTTCCGCGGAAACACCGTTTGACGGTTCCTTTATTGCATCCATAAGCCATGCACGGTAACCGCCTTCGAGACTGAAGGCATTTACACCTTCCTCACGGAGTTTTTCAGCCGCTTCAACGCTGAATTCACCTCTGCTGCAGCAGATGATAACCGGTTTTCCGCTTCTGTCGATATATTCATTTCCGTAAAGGGCATCCTGCTTTATATGTACAGCTCCCGGAATCTTTCCGTAGGAAAGTTCCATCTCGCTTCGTATATCGATTATCTGGCAGCCATCAGGGGCAAGTTCTTTCATAGCCTCAACTGTCATCGTCATTTTATTATGACCTCACTTTTTTCTGTTTTTAATCTGAAGTTCCTGTTTCTTCATACTTACGCGTGAATCGCTTGCAACTGATTCCGTAACGAAGGTGTTACCTCCGACAACGACATTTTCCTCGATGACTGTCTCGCCGCCGAGAATCGAAGAACCGGAGTAGAGAGTAACGTTATCCTTGATTGTAGGATGACGCTTTACGCCCTTAAGTTTCTGTCCGCCGCTTGTTGAAAGACCGCCGAGAGTAACGCCCTGATACATCTTTACGTGATCACCTATCACGGTAGTTTCACCGATTACAATGCCTGTACCGTGGTCGATGAAGAAGTATTTTCCGATAGTCGCACCCGGATGGATGTCGATACCCGTTATGCTGTGTGCGTGCTCAGTCATTATTCTCGGTATCATCGGAACACCGAGTTTAAACAGCTCATGCGCGATCCTGTAGACAGTTATCGCATATATTCCCGGATAGGAAAGGATTACTTCCTCCTTGCTTACCGCAGCCGGATCCCCGTCAAATGCAGCCTGAACATCCGTTTCAAGGTAAGCACGTATTGCAGGGATCTTCTCCATGAACTGGCAGGTGATCTCCTCGGCCATTACAGTTAAGCTTTCATCCGGCATACCGAACATGTCGGCATTGTAGCGGAGAACTATCTTTATCTGCTTGTTGAGATGATAAATGATATCCTCGATTGCTGCAGAAAGGTTATTCTTTATACTGTAGACTCTGTATACCTTGTCATCAAAATATCCCGGATACATGATCTTAAGGAGCTTTTCGATTATTCCGGTAATAGCATCCTTGTCCGGCTGGTTGCAGAAATCTGTTTTATTTATTGTACGGTCATCCTCGTAGTCTTCAAGGATGGTCTGGACTATGCAGTTTATTCTTTTTTCATTAAGAGTTCCCACTTACTGTTTCCTCCGTCGGTAAAATTTCAGTAGCAAGCCGCAGTTAAGCAGGGCTTCACTTTGGCATTCACCTTATTATTATACCATTTTTATAGGTATTGGTAAAGTGTCTGAGGGAAAATTTCCATTGAAATCACCGCTTATATTGTGTTATACTAATAATAACCGACATTATAGTTACTACAGTACTTATCAAACAGAAAAGTGAGGGAGAAGATATATGGCAAGAGTATTCAATGTGACCGGCAACTGCGATCCGGCTGATCATTACATGGTTGATCTGTCAGAACGCCTTGATGTTATCAGAAAAATGATCAGCAGCGGTCAGTATATTACTGTAAACCGTGCCAGACAGTACGGAAAAACAACTACCCTCCACATGCTTAGAAAAGTACTTAGCGAAGAATACTACGTTGCTCTGATAGATTTTCAAACAAGTATGACACGTTCCGAATTTGAAAATCAGAATGATTTCGCTCTCGCTTTTGCACTTGCATTTTCCGACGCTATGGCTGCATGGAACTGTCCTGAAAATGTCAGAGAGATACAGAACAAGCTCATCTCTGCAGTTGACAGTGCTTCACCGAAATTCGGTCTTATCATGCTGTTCCGGTATTTAAAGGACATCTGCAGGACTGCCGACAAACCGGTGGTTCTGATGATCGATGAGATTGACCGTGCATCAAACAATCAGATCTTTCTGGACTTTTTATCTCTGCTCAGAGGCGGCTATATCGAACGTGCTTCAGTTCCGACTTTCCGCTCGGTAATTCTCGCAGGTGTCCACGACATAAGAAATCTTCAGCTGAAGATTCGTCCGGATTCAGAACACAGACACAACAGTCCGTGGAACATTGCCAATGCTCTTGATATCGACATGAGTTTTTCATGTGAAGATATCGCCGGTATGCTGAAGGAATACGAAGCTGATCACAACACCGGCATGGATATAGAAAGAATATCAGAACAGATCTTTGACTACACTTACGGTTATCCGGTTCTGGTTTCAATGATCTGCCGCATCAATGATGAAAAACTTTCTGAAAATGCATGGACTGATGACGGCATAGCAGAAGCGGCAAAGATCATCGTAAATGAATCCGTACCTCTTTTTGAATCGCTTATAAACAAAATCGAAGACAATCCTGATCTGCGTGATATGCTGTATTCAGTTCTTTTCAAAGGCGAAGAATACACATTCACTCCGGATAACCACATTATAGGCATGGCGCACATGTACGGCTTCATCACAAATGATACTGGAAAAGTCCGCATCGCCAACCGTATTTTCGAAACAAGGCTTTACAACTATTTTCTGTCCGTTGAAAAGACATCGAATGCCCTCGCACAGGACAGTGCTTTTCACAGGAATGAATATATCGAAAACGGCACACTCAATATGGAAAAGATCCTCGAAAGATTTATCGTCGTTTACACTGACATATACGGAAGTCAACCGGAGGAATTTCTTGAAGAAGCCGGAAGAAGACTGTTTCTCCTTTTCATCCGTCCGATCATCAACGGCAGTGCAAACTACTACATCGAAGCCCGCACCCGTGACCTGAGACGTACTGATCTGATCATTGATTACAAAGGTAAACAGTACATCATCGAAATGAAGATCTGGCACGGCGCCGAGTATAATGAACGAGGTGAAAAACAGCTCGCAGATTACCTTGACTTCTACCACACAAATAAAGGATATATGCTGAGTTTTAACTTCAACAAGAATAAACAGACTGGTACGAAAACCATTTCTGTTGGTGATAAAACGATTTTTGAAGCAGTGGTATAATATAAAAACAGCACGCCGCAGGCGTTCCGATTTCTCGGTGCGCCTGCGGCGCGCTATTTATATTACATCTGCGTCACAGACGCAGATGTACACCTTATTGTCTCAGCTAAGCGAACTTACCTTTCTGGAAAGAAACTGTCTCATCTTTGCAAGGTCTGCAAGTTTTACATCACCGTCTCCGTCAACATCTGCGGCTTTCTTCTGAGTATCGTCGAGCTCCATGTCTCCTATGAGATAAAGCGACAGGTATGACAGATCAGTAATATCAACTTTATTGTCACTGTTCAGATCACCGATCATTATTTTAGTTTCGGTCACCGGATTTTCCGGTTCCTCAAGAGCCGTCGGAGTAAGGATATCATATCTGTCATTTCCGGCATAGCTGCCGCTCGAAGCATAATGTAATTCAGGGTTATTTCTGTGTTTTACTACAAACTTTTTCAGACTGCATACCTCTTCATCGGTATCAATAGTTCTGAGTGTTACAGTGCTGTTATCGACGTAATACTTCGGACCCGCACTATCCGCACCCGGAACATCACTTAATGAACTGTACTTCTGTCTGAAGTCTCCGAAAGTGTAGTACTTCTCTCCGTCTGTGGTTCTTACTTCTAAAAGCTCATCATCCCAGATCTGCGGCAAACCGAAAAGAGTAAAGTTAATACCAGCGTTATATACCGGAACCACATAATCTCTTACCCGGTTTTCTGTATCGCTTACCATTTCAGGTCTGATCGTTACACCGTTACATCCGCCCATCAGTTTTTCAATAGCAAGGATCTGCTTTTCACTAAGTCCTTTTTCAGATGAAAGAATCTCATCAAAAGAAACTGTTATGCATTTCTCGTTTTCATCACCGTTTACAAAACTGATACTGGTATCTGCCACCGGAGCTATCTCCTCACATATAGCGATAACTTCCTCAGGAGTCTGCAGTTTTCCTGCTTTTTTTGTATTATATAAATAGCAGGTTATCTTATCAAATTTCCAGTCAGCCGTTGTCCAGCTCCACCAAGCTGTAATTGTCTGAATATCGCTGCATGACGAGACAAGAGTTTCAGCTGCATTGAACATGGCAGTTATACTGTTACTTACAAGAAAATAGCCTCCAAAAAAAGGTTCAATCCATGCATTTTCCAGTTTCTTATTTAGTTCATCCAGTTCATCGTCTGAAAGTTTCTTTTCCCCATACGTTTGTAAGTGTGAACAATGAAGTTTGTCGTAAAGATAGCATGTCTCGCCGTCATGATTCATATCAAAGGAACATTCAAGTATATTTGAAGTATTCCTGTCACACGGCTGATAAAATGAAGGCACAAGACCGCTCCGGTGTACCTCGTCACATGCAAAAATATCAGGTTCAATTATCTCGTAATCAACATCGGATTTGGTAAGCCATCCTATGAATGTCCCATCAGATGACACCATATAAAGATTTCTGTGAGTTACCTCACCTGTCTCCTGACCGGCTTCCGGTTCTACTGCAAACCAGTTGCCGAGATCACGCCTGCTATTCAGTTCTTTAAAGGCATTAAAATTGTCATCCGACCAGTTTTCCGGTTTGCAGCTGAAATAGTATGCCTTACCGTCTTCTTCGTCCTCTTCCTTCATATACTCAAGATCAAGCATAGAATATTTATCAAGGAACTCATCCTTGTCCAGAGGATCAATCGAATAGATAATAAGGGTAAATCCGTCAATCTTATGTTCT
>JBGUVZ010000018.1:0-10232 GCA_045220685.1 Oscillospiraceae bacterium
GAAGCCCTCGCCCGGTTCACAGGTTATCTCATTCGGCTTGTACTTCGGAAGTCCGAAACATGAGAGCATGTTTGAAATAATTCCTGAGTGTGTAACGATGGCAGTTGCATTGAACTCCTCGTCCATCATGTTTCTGATGATCCTGTCAAGAGCCTGGTAAACACGCACTATCATATCTGAAAGAGCCTCGCCTCCCGGAGGAGAGTTTTCAATACCGCCCTTGAGCCATTCCTTGTAGTCATCACGCTTGATAAGCTCCTCAACCCCAAGTCCTTCGAATTCGCCGAAATCAAGTTCACGGAGATCAGGGACAACGATTCTCTCGCGGTCCTTGAAGATGATATCTGCTGTTTCAGTACATCTTTTCAGCGGACTTGTATAGACCCTTTCCACGCCCGGATAATCAAATTCATCGAGCTTGTCAAGGAGTTCCCTTTTACCTGCTTCAGAGAGAGAATAATCAGTTTTTCCGATGTAAATACCCTTCTCATTCGCCTCAGTTTTTCCGTGTCTCATTATGTAAAGTCTGTAACCCTTCAACGCATGAATCCTCCATTCAAATCATTAAACAAATTTCTTATTTTGCGTTCACTTTATATTTACAAAATTTTAGTTTTGAGCTATAATGTAATAGTAAGGAAGCGCTGATTTTCAGCGCGGGGGAACGGGGCGAAGCCCCGCCACCCCATTCTGCAGATCCGACTTCGCCGGATCTGCAGTATAATCATTATAATTCGCAGTCAGAGGGGTGAGCAACATCAGAAAAAAATCAGTTTTTACTACGATTATCCTGATGGCCGCCTTAGGACTGCCTTTTTTATTTTATCATAACAGACATGATTATACAAGTACATTTTTTTCGATGGATACAGTAGTTTCCGTTAAGTCTGACAAGAACATAACAGAACAGATCAAAACTGAAATAACTGCCCTCGACGAAATACTTGACTGCTGCTCAGAAACTTCCGAAGTTTCTGAACTTAACAGGAAAAAGGAGAAGATCTGCAGCAATAAACTTACAGATTTTATTTTAAAAAGCGAAGAACTTAGCCGTACCTATGGGTACGGTGTTGATATTTCCGCCGGTGAGCTCACCGCACTCTGGCGGGATTCACTTGAAAATAAAACCTTACCTGACAGTGAAATGATTGCTAAGTTTCTTGAAACGAACGGTAAGGAAAACATAACAGTTTCCGGCAGCGAAGTTACTCTGAAAAACGGGATGAGCATCGATCCTGGTGCGGCAGCCAAAGGTTATGCACTTGATATGATAAAAGATATCTGCATTTCCTCCGGCTCGGAATACACGGTAGTTTCAACAGGATCCTCCACCCTGCTCTACAGCGAAGATCCTGATTATGTTTTCAGCTGCGGGATCAAATCCGGAAAGGACAAACTTGCAGGTACAGCTAAAGTAAAGTCCTGCTTTGTATCCACCTCCGGAGACTATGAACGCTGTGCCGAAATAAACGGAAAAAACTATCATCACATACTCGACATGAAGACCGGATATCCGTCAGAAACCGGATTTTCATCAGTTACCGTATTCTGCGACAGCGGACTTAAATCAGATTTTCTTTCTACGCTGATCTTCGCCGAAGGAACAGAAAATATAGGAAAATATCTTGATTCAGACGATTTTCAGATCGTCGCAGTTGATAAAAAAGGGAATATTTTTAAAAGCAATTCACTTGTTTTCAAAGGGGAAAAAAATGAATAAACTAAAAAGTATAACACTTGATCATAAAAAGAACACGGCAGGCCTGGAGGCACAGAAACTTCCTCTGCCATCAAAGGTACTGATACCTATGTCAATGCACATAGGTGTGCCGTGTGAACCAACAGTAAAAAAAGGCGATCACGTATTTACCGGTCAGAAGATCGGCGATTCCGATGCTCCTCTTTCAGTGCCGATACACGCAAGCATTTCGGGAACTGTAACTGACATAAAAGATTACAGACTTTTAAACGGAAAGGTCTGTAAGGCTGTTGAAATAGAATCGGACGGAAAGGAAGAAACGGCAGAATGCACTCCGCCGGAAATAACCGACAAGGCTTCATTTATTAAGGCGGTACGGGAAAGCGGTGTGTGCGGTCTCGGAGGTGCCGGCTTCCCTACTCATGTAAAGCTCGACTTTAAAAAGGAAATTGATACTCTCGTAATAAACGCCGCAGAGTGTGAACCTTACATTACATCCGACTACCGTCAAATGGTTGAAAAACCGGAGGACGTTCTCGGCGGAGTAAAACTTGTCATGAAATACACCGGCATTCCGAAGACGGTCATAGCCATAGAGACCAACAAGCCGGATGTAATCGAAGACTTCCTTAAGCTTACGACAGACATACCGGAAATAGAAGTCTTAAGTCTGCCGTCAACATATCCGCAGGGTGCGGAAAAGGTCCTTGTACACTCGGCAACCGGAAGGATCGTCGGCGAAGGTGAAATTCCGGCCGACAAAAAAGTAATAGTCATGAACGTTTCAACTGTTGCTTTCATTTACAGATACACACAGAACGGAATACCGCTCATAAGCCGCAGGATCACCGTGGAAGGAACTGCGGTAAAGAAACCGATGAACGTATTCGCCCCTGTCGGAACACAGGTAAGCGAACTTCTGAAGTTCACTGGAACAGACGTAAACACAGTTAAAAAGCTTGTTGCCGGAGGCCCTATGATGGGATCATGTCTATTAAGTGCCGACACTCCGGTAGTCAAGACAAGCAACTCATTCCTCGCCGACAGCGAATACTCAGAACCAGTTACGACTGCCTGCATACGCTGCGGAAGATGCGTAAGGGCCTGTGCAATGGAACTTATGCCGCTAAGGCTCGAAAAAGCATACAGAGATAAAAATAAACAAGAACTTAAAAGGCTGAAAGTCGGACTGTGCATGAACTGCGGTGCCTGCACCTATGTCTGTCCGGCTAACAGAAAACTTGCTGAAACCAACCAGCTTGCAAAACTTCTTATAAGATAACCCACCGGAGGTATAATAACTTGGATAAACTCATCATTTCACCGTCACCACACCGTAATTCCGAAATGACTACACAAAAGATAATGTCACTTGTACTTGCTTCCCTTGCTCCTGCAGTCGTTGCTGCCATAGTATTTTTCGGAGCAAGGGCACTGGCTCTTATCGCTGTATGTACTGCGTCAGCTGTAGTATGCGAATACTTCTGCCGCAGGATCATGAAACGTGAACAGACCATAAGTGATCTCAGTGCTGCTGTCACCGGAGTTATTCTTGCACTCAATCTTCCGGTAACTGTTCCGTTCTGGATAGCGGGACTCGGAAGCTTCATTGCTATCGTCATTGTAAAACAGCTCTTCGGGGGCTTGGGACAGAATTTCGCAAATCCTGCTGTCACAGCAAGAATAGTTCTCATGGTCTCATTTGCCGGATACATGACAAACTGGGTATCTCCTCAGTTCTGGCAGACAGGAAATGTTTCCTGGTTCTCAGCCTTATACCAAAGTACGGACATAGTCACAGGGCCTACACCGCTTGTATCAGGAAGCGCCTCGCTCACCTCACTTCTCCTCGGAAATACCGGAGGATGTATCGGTGAGACATCTGCACTCGCACTGCTTATCGGCGGCATTTACCTCATGGCGAAAAAGGTCATAACTCCTGCAACACCGCTTGCATATATCGGCACTGTTGCACTGCTTACACTCATTTCCGGAGGAAACGTACCTTATCAGATCATGTCAGGTGGTCTCTTCCTCGGAGCATTTTTCATGGCAACAGACTACGCCACAACACCTGTTACTGAAAAGGGAAAGATCGTTTTTGGTATCGGCTGCGGTATCATCACATTTGTAATAAGAAAATTCGGAAGCTATCCTGAAGGTGTTTCTTTCTCAATACTTCTCATGAATATCCTCACTCCTTACATCGACAGATTAACCGAAAGCATCCCGCTCGGTTCTTTCAGAGAGAAAAAGGAGGCCGGTAAAAATGCCTGAGAAAATTAAAGCTCCTCTGGTACTCACACTTATATGCACGATAGTTTCAGCTCTGCTTATCTTCGTACACAAACTGACTTACGTTGACACCACGGGTGTTATAACCGATGAACTCAAGTCAGGACTCACGGAAATATACGGCGACGGAAAATACACCATGCTCCGTTCCGACGACGGCGGAGTTCTCAAATACGACGGTATCGATTCCGTTATCGTAAATGAAGACGGAAAAACCGCCTTTGAGATCACTTCAGACGGATATTCAAAGGACGGCATACACGTTCTTATCGGTGTCGGTGAAGAAGGCATTTCCGGAATAAGCTTTATCGGTCTCGGCGAAACTCCGGGCGTCGGAACAAGAATAAAGGACGATAAGAACTTTATAAAACAGTTCCTCGGAATGAAGGAAGAAACCACAGAATTAGATGCCCTTACAGGCGCCACTCTTTCATCAAAGGGAATGAAAAAGGCAGTGGACACAGCTCTGAATGCCTATAAGGAATATACAAATGAAACAAGCAAAGGAGGCAAAGCTGGTGAGTAACTTAGACGAATTCAAAAAGGGTCTCCTAAAAGAAAATCCTACTCTTGTGGGTCTTCTCGGAATGTGCCCTACTCTCGCTATCACAACAACAGCACTCAACGGTATCGGCATGGGGCTGGCCACTACCTTTGTTCTTGTCGGTTCAAACCTTGTCATTTCGCTTCTTAAAAAAGTGATCCCGCGTTCTGTAAAGCTTCCGTGCTACATAGTTATAATTGCCGGATTCGTTACTCTTATCGAAATGCTCATGAAAGGGTATATTCCCGGACTTTACAAAAGTCTCGGCACCTTCCTTTCACTCATCACTGTAAACTGTATAATACTCGGACGTGCTGAAGTATTTGCCAGCAAAAACAAAGTCCTTCCTTCCATACTGGACGGACTGGGAATGGGACTTGGTTTCACCTGTTCGCTGACACTTATCGCATCTGTCCGCGAGATACTCGGAGCCGGATCTCTGTTCGGGATCAAGCTTCCGGTACTTAACACCATGACGATATTCATTCTTCCGGCAGGCGGATTTTTCGTCCTCGGATGCATAATCGCCTTCGTAAACAAAATAGCTAAAAAGAAACCTCCTGTCACTGTCGGATGTGAAGGCTGCAGCTTAAACGGCGAATGCGTCGGCTGTGAAAATAAAGGAGGTGCAGAAGAATGAAGACCTTCTTTGGAATAATGCTCGCAGCACTTCTTACTGATAATTTCGTGCTCACAAAATTCATGGGCATCTGTCCGTTTCTCGGTGTCTCAAAGAAAGCCTCGTCCAGTCTTGGCATGGGTGCTGCAGTTACCTTTGTTATGGTCTGTGCCGCTGCGGTAACATATCCTGTTTATCATCTCATACTCGAACCGCTCGACATAACATATCTCAAGACAATTGCTTTCATTCTTATCATCGCACTCTTTGTTCAGCTGGTGGAAATCGTACTTAAAAAGCTTATGCCTCCGCTTTACAAGGCTCTTGGAGTGTATCTGCCGCTCATCACTACAAACTGTGCGGTTCTCGGACTGACCATCCTCAACATCGACAATGAATACTCATTCTTTCACGCCATAGAAAATGCATTTTTCTCAGGCGCAGGATTTCTTATGGTACTGCTTCTGTTTTCAGGTGTACGTTCAAGAGTGGAGGAAGCAGACATTCCGGAAACATTCAAAGGAGTTCCGGCCACACTCATCGCAGCTGCAATTCTGTCACTGAGTTTTCTCGGATTCTCCGGTATAGGCGGTTAAAGAAAACGCTGATTTATTCATAAATCAGCGTGGGGGAACGGGGCGAAGCCCCGCGGCTCCCCTCTCCGGAAATCCGGCGCAGCCGGATTTCCGATTTGAAACATTAAGGGGGATAAATCAATGTTAAGTGAATACATACTTCCTGTGACAGTGTTCGCAGCCACAGGACTTGTTTCAGGGGTACTGCTCACTGTAGCTTCAAAGATATTTGAAGTCAAAACCGATGAGCGTATAGAAAAGATAAGCGAAATACTTCCGCAGGCAAACTGCGGTTCATGCGGATATGCAGGATGCGCAGACTATGCGGATGCAATAATCTCAAAAGGAGAAAAAGCAAATCTCTGCCGTCCCGGCGGTTCGGAAACAGCGAAGAAAATTTCTGAGATAACCGGTACGGATGCCGGTGAAGTCGCAGAAGGCTATGCAGTCGTTTGCTGCAGCGGTGACTGCAATGCGTGTGATACGAAATATGAATTTACCGGCATACGTTCCTGTGCCTCAGTAAAAAGATACTACGGCGGAAACAGCGCCTGTTCCTATGGCTGTGCCGGATTCGGCGACTGTGCATCTGTATGTGAATACAATGCCATAAGCATAACTGACGGCCTTGCTCATATCGATCCTAAGTTATGCAAAGGCTGCGGTTCATGCGCTGCAGTCTGTCCTAATAATCTGATAAGCGTCATCCCGCGGGACTCAGGATACGCTGTGCTATGCTCTTCACGCGACAACGGAAAAGCCACAAAGCTTGCGTGCAAAAACGGATGCATCGGCTGTAAGATGTGCGAAAAGAACTGTGAATACGGTGCGATAACAGTGACCGACTTCCACGCTTCCATCGACCAGCAGAAATGCACCGGCTGCGGAACGTGTGCAGAGAAATGTCCTGTCAAAGTCATCAATCCATTATAACAAAACGATCCCCCTTAGTACACCTCAATCTGATGTACTAAGGGGGAAAAATTTTTATGATGTGCTGATCAAACCGGATTTCTGTCACGAAGCTTAACTCCGGTATCCGCTATGATCAATGTCAGCGTTTGCTTATCAGCCTGTGATCTCCGGAGTCTGATCAGCTCTTTCAAATGTAACATAGTTCATGTCTCTGAGAGTTTCAACAGGTATCTCGCCTGTGTATCTGAAACTGTAGACAAGCTCATTGCTTTCGTTATAAAGATTGTACCAGAAAACAGCATAGTTGTCAGTATCGAAATTGTATTCGACATATGTCTTTCCTGTCACTGTCTGTCCTTCAGATGTAGTCATTACAAAATCACCTGCATAGTCAGTACAGTTTTTAAAGTCGATAACGCTTCCGTTTCCGTCTTCCCATTTGCCTTCAAGGGATGAAACAAGAGGACCTGCACTGCCCGGTCTCGGATTCTTTGTTACTCTGGTAAATCCATAGGGTGTTGTCACAGCCGGCTCAGCTTCTGCTTCTGTCATCTCTGTCTCTTCTGTAGTTTCAGGGTCAGAATCATCTTCTGTGGTTACTTCTGCATCATCTGATGTTTCAGTTTCTGATACTTCAGTTGTTTCAGCTGCTTCTGTTTCTTCTTCCGGAACTTCAGTTTCCGCTTCAGTAACGGCTTCTGTTACAGCGACTTCCGGTGCCGATGTTTCTTCTGCTATTCTGATACTGATGTTTTCTTCAGTACCGCATCCTGTGAATACTGCACCTGCAAGTACAGCCGCAATAATTATAACTCCAGTATGATTTTTCATTACAGTTTACTCCTTATAGCTTCTTCATCATTGCAAAGTTTGACATGATCTTCTTTGTGCCGATCTCGTCAAATGCAATTTCGAGAAGAGCGTCATTTCCCATCGGTGTTACTGTAAGAACAGTTCCTTCACCGAATTTATCGTGATCAACTCTGTCGCCTGCTGAATATTTTGCTGGCTTCTTTGTTGTTCCCGGCTTTGAATTTTTCTTGGCAAGAAGCTGCTGCTGGAACGAAAGTGTGTTCATTGCTGAATGTGATCTGGATTTTGCGCTTGCCGGAACAGTTGTGGAGATCCTGTCCTCCTTGAAAATAACATCAGGATCGATCTCCTTGATAAATCTTGACTTCATGTTTCTGCTTGTCGTACCGAAAAGCATACGCTGTGATGCGTGGATAAGACAGAGTTTCTGCTTTGCACGTGTAACTGCTACGTAAGCAAGACGTCTTTCCTCTTCCATGTCGTCATCGCTCATCATGGATCTTGTTCCCGGGAATATACCGTCTTCCATTCCTATTACGTATACATTCTCGAATTCAAGTCCCTTGGCTGAATGAATGGTCATAAGTGTCACGCAGTCTGCGTCATCCGTCATCTTGTCAAGATCAGTATAGAGTGCTATGTCAGCGAGGAATCCGTCAAGTGTGGAATCTTCATTGTTCTTCTGGTATTCCACCATTGTTGTCTTAAGTTCCTCGATGTTTTCAAGTCTTGTTTCGCCCTCAGTTCCCTGAGTCATAAGATAGCTCTTGTAGCCTGAACGTTCAAGAAGCTCATCAAGAAGAGTGTCAAGCGGAACTGTATCGACCATATCGGCCAGTGAATCAAAGATACCTGCAAGGCTCTTGAGTGAGTTTGCCTTCTTTGAAAGCAGCGGATAATCTGAAGCATCACGCATAACTTCTATCGGAGAAGCTGCATTTGCTACGCATATTTCGTCAAGACATTTTATCGTAGCCTCGCCTATGCCTCGTTTAGGCTCGTTCACGATTCGTCTGAAACGCATCATGTCATACGGGTTGTTGAGCACGCTTAAGTATGCTACGATATCTTTTATTTCCTTACGGTCGTAGAACTTCATGCCGCCGTAAACGCGGTACGGAATGTTGTTCTGCACAAGGGCACGTTCAATGATATTTGACTGCGCATTCATTCTGTAAAGAACAGCATTGTCACTGAATGAACCGCCGGCTTTCTTATCTGCCATTATAGCGCTGGCAACATATCTTGCTTCGTCGTTCTCGTCGGAAGCCTTGTATACGTGTACCTTGTTGCCCTCGTCGCCGTCACACCAGAGTGTCTTCGGCTTTCTTCCCTTGTTGTTCTTTATCACTGAATTTGCTGCCGCAAGGATGTTCTTTGTCGAACGGTAATTCTGTTCAAGTCTGATTACACGGCAGTTTTCGAACTGATCTTCAAAGTGAAGAATATTTTCGATGGTAGCGCCTCTGAAACGATAAATACTCTGGTCGTCATCACCGACAACACATATGTTTCTGTATTTTGCGGAAAGAAGGCTTACAAGCTTGAACTGAGCAAGGTTCGTATCCTGATATTCATCGACCATTATATAACGGTATCGGTTCTGGTAGTGTTCGAGTATTTCAGGAAAATCTTCAAAAAGTTCAACTGTAAGCATGATGATGTCATCAAAGTCAAGTGCATTTGCAGCTAACATTCTCTTCTGATACTCACGGTAGATCTTTGCATAGACTGAGTATTTGAAGTCGCCTTCTGTCTCTTTTATAGCCTGTTCAGGTGACATAAGCTGATCCTTGGAGCTGCTTATGAAACCTGCAGCTGATTTGGCGTTAAAGGCCTTGTCCGTAATACCGAGATCAGCCATACATGACTTGATGAGTTTCTGACTTTCATCGGTGTCGTAGATTGTAAAGTTGCTGCTGTAGCCGAGATTCGTGATCTCACGTCTGAGTATGCGTACACACGCAGAATGGAATGTGGCCGCATTTACATCAAGTCCTGTAGGTCCGAGCATCGCCTCAAGTCTTGTACGCAGCTCATTTGCAGCCTTGTTCGTAAATGTGATAGCGAGTATCTTCCACGGTTCGATCGGATCGACTGCGATGATATCTCTCAAGCGGTCAAAGTCGTCTGTTTTTCCGTCAGCGTAATCCCCAAGAAACTGCATATCATCTTCGGACACCGGAAATCCCGGATCTTCATTATAAGCATTCCCGAAGCTTATCATGTTCGCGATCCTGTTGATGATAGCCGTAGTTTTTCCGCTTCCGGCACCTGCAAGGACGAGGACCGGTCCGTTCACACAGAAAACTGCTTCTCTCTGCGGGTCGTTCATCCTTTCAAAGTATTTTCTCAGTGCCTTCTGTTTCAGCGTGGTAAAATTATCTGTCATTAAAACTACTCCTGTCGGTACTTTTTTTCAGCAAACGGTGCTGAAAATTCTTGAAATCAGTTATAAATATTCCTTATATATTATACCATATCTGAAGCCGTTTTCATAGAAAAAAAGTTAATAATCTTATGATGCAATTCCTCATTTTATTACACACAATTACCATATCATTAAGCTGTCAACTGATTAAGCCGGCAATCCGGCTTCGGAGCCTCTCCCCGCCCCCCCTGTTTAGCTATGAATAAATCATCGTTTACAGAAAAACAGAAGTCCCTGCATCTTTCGATACAGGAACTTCTGTCTGTAGTATGTCAAAATAAGAATTTATCATAAGCTCGCCGTCAGCGGGATTGAACACCCGCTGTTGTCTCTTGTCTGTT
>JBGUVZ010000019.1:0-4391 GCA_045220685.1 Oscillospiraceae bacterium
TATGATTCGAAATAATCCGATGATTGATAATGAGGAATGCTATGTTGCCTTTCTTGATATATTAGGATTTTCAGCAATGGTAAAGGATAATTCACCAGAAAGCATAACGGAAATGCTTTGTGATTTAGTTAATAGAGAAAACATGGTAAAAGGTGTCGTTGCAACATCATATGGCAATACCAAAAATACGGTTGATACGCAAAATCAGTTACACGATGAATTGTTTATCTATAATATATCAGATAGTATAGTTCTTGCAATCAATGCTTCTATTAAAAACAGTTTGGATTTTTTGATAAAAATATGTGAATATATTCAGTGGTATTTATTTGAGAAACATGATGTATTGAGTAGAGGTGGGGTCGCAAAAGGGTGTATTTACGCTGAAGGCGTAATAGCATTTGGCAAAGGCTGGGTGCGTGCATATGAGCTTGAAGAAACAGAAGCAATATTTCCACGAATTGTATTGGATAAAAACTTGGAAAGTGAGATAAAAGAATGGAATATTGATATTTTTGATGATGAAACTGAAAAACTAGAACCTGGTGAATATAAGTCTTTAAAATATTTTTATAGTGTCATAAAGGAGTCATTTGATGATTATTGCTATATCAACTGGTTTAAGTATACTAATTTGACTAAATTGAATGAATTATGCAAAAGAGAAATAAAAAAAGGTGGTCGAATTAAAGCCAAATATGAATGGATAGCTGAAAGAATCAATGTTAAAAGGAAATGATGTTGGTACCTCTATACAGTTAATTTAAATTATTTTGAAGCTAAGTGTTGATGCTTTATAGAAGGGAAAGGCTGGAAATGATATATATATCAAATCTATATGATATCCTCTTTGATACCATATCCGATTACGCAGTACATGCGGAAGAACAGGAACCAAAAGACTGGCTTCAGGATTATCTTGGCCGCAAACTTCCTGAAAAGTCAGTAGACCGACTACATGAAATCTCTTCGGAGATAACAAGTACACTTGAACTGGCAGAATCAAAAAAAGCGGCACTCAAATCAGCGATTGAAGTCGGAGATTCTGCTGAAAGCTGGTTTGCTAAAGAAACCATGAAAGACTCAGGCGGTAACTTTGATAAAGCGAGGATGGCCGCTGAATTCTTAAATGGTATTACATCTGCTGAACAGACTTATGATGAAACTAAAGAAGCCGAGTTTATTGATGTCGAAAATGAGAACTGGACAGATGATGAATGGAATGATTATCGTCTGAAGGATTCGCTCAAAGGTGTTGCCATCAGTGCTGGAAAAGCAGGACTTCGTGAAATAGCTTCTGATGCGTTCCTTAAGGCTTCTGAAGACGGAATCGCAGCAACACTTAGCGATGGTGATTTTGTGAAAAATTCGCTTGGAAAAGGTGCAGTGACAGGAATAAAATATGCTGTTTCAGCCGGACTTGCGGTAGCTGAGGAAAGCGGTGTTATTCCACCTTCTGCATTTACGATACTGGCAACAACAGCACATAAAACAGTTGAAAATCTTGTAGTTTTCAGTGAAGTTATAAACGGACGTAAAACCATGACTGAAGCTTTGATAGACCTTAAGAATACTGCTGTTTCGACGTTCAGTACAATGTGGGCAAAGCATGGTGCGGGAGTTATTCACGAGGTTAAAGAAGCTGTTATAAGTGTTTTCGGCATTAAGGGTGCTGTAATTTCTGGTGTAGTTACCGGATTATTAACACCGCCGCAGGAAGAATCAAAATTTGTACATGTTTTAAAAGAAACAGGAAAGGCTGTGGTTTCATTCCTTACTAAAGAAATACATATTCCTGGTTTCGAAAAACTTAAAAAGAAACTGTTTAACTGGTGATTATAGTAACCGATATGCAGGTAGCAAATGCAGTTTGCGGATCTGCAAGGCAATATAATTTTTTATGATACAGGAGAGTGATTAATATGGCTGGAATAGGTAGAAACGGAAGCGTAACAACTTACCCTAAACTTGGCGAAAAACTTTGTGTCGGTTGTGAATTCTGGGAGGGTTACAGAACTGTTGTTCAGTTTGGTACGGCAGCTCAAAGTTCTAATGGCAGTGCAGCAACGTGTTCTATGATAGGCAGAGACTTATTTCCGCAGCAGCCTTGTTTAAATAGCTGCTTCAGAAAATGGTCAAAGCTGAAATAATCAAATAATCAGTCTTCAATACCGGTAAGTCACTGTGATAACAGTAATTTACCGGTATTTTGCGTGAATAGTGTAGATTTTCTTTTGAAAATATAGTATAATAAAGAAAAGAATTATAAAGGAGATATTTTTTTGAGAAGGATAGAAAAGAACCACTGGCATCCTGGATATATTGCTGCTATGGGAATAGAATTCAGGGATAATAAGTCGGAACTAATTTTTGACGAATATCATAAACTTAGTAAGGAACCTTTGGAGATTGATTTACTGATCATTGAGAAAAATCAGGGAATTACTATTCGTAATGAAATAGGTGCAATTTTCAGAAAGTTTAATGTAACCGAGTATAAATCACCGGGCGATGACATGAATTTAAGCAACTATGTCAAAACTGTTGGCTACGCATGTATTCTTAAGGGAACGGAATCACATGTTAATGATATTCCGCTGTCCGAACTTACAGTTACTCTTATCAGAGAAGAGTATCCTGATGCATTATTCAAAGCGGTAAAAGAGGAAGGCGGAACCGTTGAAAAGAAGTTTTCCGGTATATATTATATAAGCGGTTTGTTTATATTCCCGACGCAGGTGGTTGTTACAAATGAACTTGATTCAAATCAGCATCTTAGTCTGAAATTACTCAGCAGAAAAGCTAAGGTGGAAGATATTGAATCATTTATTGAAATGAGTAAGACGTTCGTAAATAAAGATGAGAAGCAATTCGCTGATGCTGTACTTGAGGTAAGTATCAACGCTAATAAAGAAACGTTCAAAAATGTTTTAAGGAGTGATTCGAATATGTGTGATGCTTTAAGAGACTTGATAAAAGATGAATTTCAGAATGAAATACAGGATGAAAAACAGAAAGCGGTAGATGTTGCTATGATTGCAGCTATCAGAAATCTTATGAAGAAGCACGAAATGGATGCAACTGCTGCGATGGATGCTCTTGGAATTTCTCCAGATGACCAGATAAGATATGCTTCCAGAGTTTGATTTATTTTGTTTGGAGATGTAGCGTAATAAAGAAAAGCGACAGAAAGGGTGGTTGTTATATGAATTATGTTTATCCAACTGATAAGCCTTTTAGGGTAAGCAGTGATTTTAAGTTCACTAAAAAGCCATCTGAAGAGTCTATAGCAATTAAAAAGTTTATAGATTCTCATAATTTTTCTGTTTCACTTGATCCTGAGACAGGAGAGCCTGTTGTAGAGGTTACGGAGAAAACTGCTGAATAAAAATTAAATATGAACTATGTCATAAACAGAGCCAGTAATGCGATTTACTGACTCTGTTTTTGTGTGCGCTCGGCAGCGCACGTTTCTAATGGGTGAAAGTCCCTAATCCGCCCGACAGTGGGAAGGATACAGCTAAAGTCAAGGGTGTCCATCGTGAGGTGGAATCTGAAGGAAGACAGCGGCAAAACTCCGGTCTGACGAATAGAAATCACATACAGGCTATGAATGAGGGTGAGATTGCACGACAAGTCGAAGCCCAATAACTGTACGGAATCAATCATAGTAAATGTGGCAGGATATATGGAGTGAAAGAAACGTGTGATACCCGAGGAGATCTTGCCAGTGGGCGGAAACAGAGTAAGAAACCCATAGTAACAACGAATGGCTAAGAAGTCAGCAGAGGTCATAGTACCATGGTAGTTGCAAATGTCATGGGAAGGACTGAACTTTAGGAGGTGTTAGTCAATGAATGTAACCGGAAATGAGGATAATTGCAGAAAACTTCGGGAAGAAGACCATGTACAAAGAGTATCTGCGGAACAGAAAGGGTATGTACAGGTGCATACGAATAGAAGGATTACTGAAAACAACAGCACCAATGCAAACATTCAAACGGACAATCTGCTTGAAGAGATATTACATCGTGAGAACATGAACAAAGCGTTCAAGCGAGTAAAATCAAACAAAGGAGCAGGCGGAATCGATGGGATGGGAGTGGAGGAACTTCTGCCATATCTCAAAGATAACGGTGCAGACTTAATCAGACAGATTAAAGAGGGAAAGTATAAACCAAACCCTGTCCGTAGAGTAGAAATACCAAAAGAAGAAAAGGGCAAATTCAGAAAGCTTGGAATACCAACGGTAGTAGACCGAGTGGTACAACAGGCGATAACAATGACACTGACCCCTATCTTCGAGCAACAGTTTTCTGACAATAGTTTTGGTTTCAGACCACGGAGATGTCAGCATGATGCACTTAAAAGGTGTAAAGAATACGCAGATG
>JBGUVZ010000020.1:0-2085 GCA_045220685.1 Oscillospiraceae bacterium
ATCTACGATGTGTCGCTTCTGAATGACAGGGCAAGGACGGCAGCGGTCACCGCAGCGAAGACGGTAACATTCACGGGCTACGATGAGCTCGGAGATGTATATTCTTCGCTGGAACTGGATCCGAAAGCTTCTGCTCCGGACAGAGCACATGTGGACAAATACTATTCTGCGTCAAGTCCGTACCGCTATTTCGTAAACGGAAAAGCTGATGACAGATTTGCTGCCAAGGTGTGCGATTATGCATCAGGCGGACTGTTCCGCGGATCAGGGGTGACCTGTACGGTGGATGTGAAACGTAAACTTTTCGACAGAGAAGTGGTCGTAACTGTTGAAAAAAGCGTAACTCTTCCTGGCATTCTGAGACTGTCAGGCGTAAAGACCGGCAGAAAGATGACTGCGACGGCTTCGGCAGTCACTTCAGATCCGGCTGAGTTTGTGAGAAATACGGATCTTGTTATGGAAGCGGCGACGGTCATCGGAAACAAAACCGGGATAAGCGGAAAGATTTCAACCATTCGCGGCAGGATCTCGGAAACACTTGGAAAGTTAAAGGCGGGCAGTAAATGAGAAGGAAAAAACATCTTGCAGGATCGGTAACTATCGAGGCTTCACTTGCACTTGCGTTCTTTATTTTCGGCTATCTTGCCGTTCTGTCGCTCGTCTATGTAGTAAGGACAGAAAGCACGGTGCAGTACGGAATAAACCGTACCGCATCTGAAATAGCGCGGTATTCATACACGGCTGAGCGGCTGTCGCTTACACAGTATGTGACGCAGGCGGGAATGACAGCAGGCGAGGTCATCGACAGTATAGGAGGATTTTCAAATCTTTCCGGCGGATCATCTCCCGGAGATAACGCAGGCAGCAATCTTGCGGAAATGGCAAATCAGCTTACGGGAAATGCAAGTATAAGCGGTTTCGCGGGAGATCCTCTGTTCCGGTCGGTGTTTGCAGGATGTGTGGCGGGAAGCAAGGCGGAAGCCGATCAGTACTTTAAAGATATGGCCGGCATAACTACCGACGATATCGACTTTCATTATTCGTCGGTGCTCCGTGACGGAAAAACGGTTGAAATAGTGGCAGTCTATAAGGTAAAACTTAAGACCTACGGACTTTTCGGAAAAAGCGGCCTTTCTCTCACCATGAAAAATACAGCCTGCGCGGGTGCCTGGCTGGCGGGAAACAAAAAAGCGCAGCAGCAACAGGGACAGAACACATCTTCTGCTCCGTCAAAATGGAGTCTCAGTGCTTTTAAGCGCGGACAGGCATGGGTATCTGAGATAAAATCAGAACACGGCAAGGCTGCTGTTAAGGGCGGCAAGGGTATCGATATCTGTGAAAACGGAACGTATACCATGATAGGTTCGGTGAACATCTTCATGCAGTCCTATTCTGACTGCGCAAAGGAGGGTTCATCTGATCCGGCTGACTACAGCATAAAGGAAGCTGCTTTTTCGAAGGCTGTCAGCGGTTATGCTTCACAGCTTAAGAAATCGGTAAAGGAAAAAAGGGGAGAGCTTCAGTTTGAAAACGGTACGGCAGTACCTGACCAGGGTAAAAATGCGAAGCTTGCACTCATAATAGTCGTTCCTGCTGAAGGCGCATCTTCAGCCTCTGCAAAGGACGTGCTTGACAAAACTGCAGCAAAGATGAAGAAAAACGGCGTTGAAGTTCATTACGAATATCGTGAAAGCGCATTCTACACAGAAACGCAGAATCCATAGATCAGCGCGTGGAGCACGGGAAAATCCCTGCAGTCTCCGGTCTGATCGGTGTTCATAAGGTAAATGATAAGTAACTGAAAGGAAGAAATATGAAGGAAATCATTACAGGAGGAGCTCTTGCTCTCATTTCAGCGGTACTGTTCGCGTTGTTCAGTCCGATTACAGATAAGGAAAAGCAGAAGAAGGACGGCAGAAAGAGATTTTTACTCGCATTGCCTGTTTATATTGTTACGGATATTATTTCGGCATTCATTGCGAAATACGAAGGTGTGAGCCTGCCTGAAACGGCTAATCTGATACTGACGGCAAACTTTATCTTTCTTCTGGGAGTCATTGATCTTAAACACAGAAGAATACCTAA
>JBGUVZ010000021.1:0-6799 GCA_045220685.1 Oscillospiraceae bacterium
AACGACGTTCATTTCAGGGGGATTATTTATGGGGAATAAATCTCACATTTTAAGAACATCGGCCGCTGTGATCATTATCACCGGCCTTTTTGCTTTTAGCGGCTGTCAGAAACCGGAGAACGGAAATACCGGTGACAGTTCCGCAAAGGTAACTGAAACGGAAACAAAGGAAGAAGCTATTTCCTTTCCTATAACGATAGATCTCGGATACTCGACCGGAAGAGACGACCCTCGCGGTGTGGCACTTGACCAGTTCAGAACAAATGTCGAAAACGCATCCAACGGCAACATACGTATCTACATCCATCCTTCAGGCGAGGAAGGCAGTGACGAGGAACTTATCAGCAAAATGATCACCGGCGACATTGACATGACTGTTTCAAGTGCCGGCAACTATGCGGCTTATGCAACTCGTCTCGGTGTAACAGCTCTTCCCTTCCTTTTCGATGACTTTGAATCAGCATGGAAATTCGTTGACAGTGACACCATGAATGATATCGACAATGACCTTGAAGTATATAACATGCACGTTCTCACCTGGTTCGACAACGGGTTCCGGTGCGTAACGACTTCTGAAAAGAAAGGTCCTGTACGGACGATTGAGGACATGAAAGGGCTGAACATACGCACTCCTGACAATCATATCGTAATGGAGACCATGTATGCTCTTGGAGCCGATCCGAAGGTCTATCCGTTTGCAAAGCTTAAAGAGGCACTTAAGGATGATATGTTCGAAGCCGAAGAGAATCCGATTCCGGTCATTTGTACAAATCGTCTTTATGAAGTTCAGAAATATCTGACCGTTACAAACCACAGCTATGATGCCATGCCGCTGACGATAAGATACGACCTGTGGAAAAAGATACCTGAAAAATATCAGAACATTCTTACAGAACAGGCTGCAGTTGCTCAGATCGAAGACCGTGAACTGGTAACTACCCAGACAAAGGACTTTATACAGGCGCTTAAGAACGAAGGTATGGAGATCATCTATCCGGACCTTAAACCATTTAAAGATGCCACATCCGGTGTTATCGACAAGTTCAGCGTTTCATACGGTGTGGATCTGATTGATATGATCGGGGAAATGCAGAATGGGAAATAAAAAGGGAAAATCAAAAAAGCACATTGTATTTTCTGCACTTGTTTCTTTATTATCGGCTGTATGCATAACGGCGTATCAGGTCATTCCTTCATCCGGTTCAGAAATATATGCAGAAGAACATGACATCAAACTCCACGGAGGTGCAGCTGCCGTTACAGGTGAACTTGCCGGACACGACTATTCTGCTGTTCTGTACGATTCAGGCAACGGCCTCCCTACTTCCGATGCCAATACAATTTATGCATCAGACGACGGTTTCATATGGGTCGGCGGATACAGCGGACTTATATGCTACGACGGCACTTCATTTGTCCGCCAGGACTCGACCGGAGGCGTCACAAATGTAAACGTCATATTTAAGGACAGTAAGGACCGGATGTGGATCGGAACGAACGACAACGGCGTTGTCATGATGCAGGACAGGAACTACGAACATTACACATACAAGGAAGGTCTGCGCTCATCGGCCATCAGATGCATTTCAGAAGACGGCGACGGAAACATCATCATCGGCACCTCATATGGTATATACTATATAGACACCGACATGGAAATGCATGATCTGAAAGATACGCAGATCTATACTTCATATATAACCCAGCTGTATTCAGACGAAAACGGAATAATCTATGGAAACACAAAAAACGGTGCTGTTTTCCGTATAAAAGATCTGAAACTCGAAGACTACTTCAACGGAACAGATCTTGACACCGGCGACATCACAGCCATTTATCCTGTTCCGGATGATCCCGGAAATGTCTATCTCACCTCCAGCAACGGCTATATATACAAAGGTACTTTTAATAACGGACTGAAAAAACTGACCACAATTCTCGACCCGGAAAATGACAAAACGCATATCCGCGGAAACATCAACCGTCTTACATATATAAGAGGCTATCTGTGGGTGCTTACTGAAAATGAGATCGGCTATTTTGATAAAGACGGCCACATTCAGGTACTGGGCAATATTCCTCTGAAAAGCGGTATCAACAATATGGTCGAGGATTACGAAGGCAACCTCTGGGTCGCATCCACTCGTCAGGGTGTCATGAAGATCGTTTCGAACCAGTATACAGATCTTTCCGAAGAAGCCGGTCTTGATCATCTGGTTGTAAACACGACCTGTTTCCGAAACGGAATGCTGTTCATCGGTACAGATCTCGGCCTTCAGATTCTGAATCCTGATCACAGCAGAGTGGAAAACAAACTTACAGAGTATATCGGCAATACGCGTATCCGATGCATGAAAACCGATGCAAACAATAATCTCTGGATATCGACCTACTCCAACGATCACGGACTGATATGCTATACGCCGACTGATACGATCATCTCATATACCGAAGATGAAAATCTTGCATCGAACAGAGTGCGCTGTACGGCATTTACTTCGGACGGATCAGTCCTTGCCGGCACGGACGACGGACTTTCAGTCATTAAGAACGGCAAAGTAATACGAAACATCAGTTCTTCTTCCGGCATAACCAACTCAGTTATTCTCTCCGTTGCCGCTGGAAGCGACGGAAACTGGTATCTCGGCTCGGACGGCGGCGGTCTTTTCGTGATAAACGGCAACCGCATCACCCATTACGGCCGTGAAGAGGGACTTACAAGTGACGTTGTCATGCGTATAAAGGAAGATAAAGAACGCGGCATCTACTGGCTTGTAACCTCGAACTCCATACAGTATATCAAAGACGGAACTGTATACAGCATAGAAAACTTCCCTTACACCAACAACTATGACCTATATTTTGATGACAACGGACATATGTGGACACTGTCATCGAACGGCATCTACGTAGCTGATACAGATGAAGTCCTGTCGGGAAACAAATTTGAATATCTTTTCTACGACACTTCAAACGGTCTGCCAAGTGTACCGACCGGCAACTCCTACAGCTGCACCGACGGAAACGGAACGCTATACATCTCGTGCAGAACAGGTGTGACCAGCGTGAACATGGATCACTATTTCGAGCAGTCACACGACATAAAGTTTTCTGTCTCATACATCGAAGCTGACGGGGTAAAATACTACGCTGACGGCGACGGCACAATACGTCTGCCTTCCTCGGCAAATAATGTTACCGTTCACTGTCACGCCCTCACTTATACACTTCAGAATCCGCATATCCAGTACTATCTTGACGGAATGGACAACGAACCGACCACTATCCGTAAATCAAGCATGGAACCTGTCAGATACACCAACCTTAAAGGAAAGAACTACGTATTCTCCCTCTCCATGCTTAACACCACCACCGAACAGATACAGCAGACTTTCTCGGTAAAGGTGATCAAGGAAAAGAAGATACATGAACAGGTCTGGTTCCCTTGGGCGTGCGTTGTTTTCGGACTTGTCGCTCTTGAAGAGATATCACGTCTGTACGTCTGGAAGAGAACATCATTCTACAGAAAGCGCGACCGCGAAAACAAGACCTTCGTACGTGAAATGATCGAAGCGTTTGCGAAAACGATCGATATGAAGGACAAATACACCAACGGTCACTCCAAGCGTGTTGCGGAATACACAGCAATGCTGACGCGCGAACTCGGATATGACGATGACACCGTTGAAAAATACTACAACATTGCCCTTCTCCACGACATAGGCAAGATCGGCATCCCTGCTGAAGTGCTCAACAAACCGGGCAAGCTGACTGACAATGAATATGCCATCATTCAGTCTCATTCCGAGCTCGGCTACAGAGTATTAAAGGACATAAGCATCATGCCTGAGCTTGCAACCGGAGCGCGTTCGCACCATGAAAGACCGGACGGCAACGGTTATCCGAGACATCTGAAAGGTGACGAGATTCCGCGTGTAGCACAGATAATTGCAGTTGCCGACTGTTTCGACGCCATGTATTCAAACAGACCGTACCGAAAGCGTATGAACTTTGAAAAGGCAGTATCAATTATAAAAGAAGTATCCGGCACACAGCTCACAACCGACGTAGTTGAAGCTTTCCTCCGTCTTGTTGACAAAGGCGAATTCCGTGATCCGGAAGACAAAGGCGACGGCACTACCGAGAACATAGACAACATACATGAAAAATTCGGAATGAACAAATAACCGCACTTCAACCATACAAAACACAAAAATCCTCTCTGAAACATAAGTCTCAGAGAGGATTTTACTATTGTCTGTCGTAATATGCTTTGCCTTTGTCAGGAAGGAAATACGTTCTTAAATATCCGTCTGAAGATACAACAACGAATTCATTGGTCTCTTCAATGTAATAGACATCGTCGTTGTCATCCTTCTCCTTCTTGTGAAGTGCATCAGGTGAATTGACAACAGCAGATGCTGCCTCTTCGTATTCTTCAGCAGAGGCAAATCCCATTTCTTCGCCGTGTTTTTTATAGTGATCGTTTAAAAGCTTGCTGTTACGGAATACATAAGCATTCTCATCATCGTAATCTGCCGGACTTTCAGTAACTTCTTCCGTAAGCTTTTCAGTAACTTCCTGTACAGTTTCTTCAGTAACCACATCATCTGAAACTGTTTCTTCCGGTGAAGATACTGCTTCAGTTATCTCAGCAATCACCGGATCTTCCGTTTCTTCCGGTTCATCAGTCTCCGCATCGGTAAATATCTGAAGCTGAGCCTCGGTCACAAAACCAGGAGTATCACCGTCAGGTGACTGCAGCACGGTATCGTTTCCGAATCCGGTAAAACCGTTAAGGAAAAGAAAAACAAGTCTTAATACAACGAGTAAAACTATCGCTGCAATTGAAAGTTTCAGAACTTTCCTGACATTTTCATTTTTCATCAGACTGCATATCCTTTAGAAGTAATAACACTGCATACTTCATTTACATACTTTTCGCAGAGAGCATCTGACTCAGCTTCAACCATTACTCTTACAAGAGGTTCTGTACCGCTTCCTCTTACAAGGATTCTTCCGTTGTCGCCGAGAGCTTCCTCTACTTTCTTTACAGCTGCAAGAACGTCTGCATCTTCCATTGTTACGTTCTTGTCAGTTACGCGTACATTCTTGAGAAGCTGCGGGAAGATAGTAACTTCAGCCGCTAGATCAGCAAGCTTCATCTTTGATTCGAGTACAACTTCCATTACCATAAGTGAAGTAAGGATACCGTCACCTGTTGAAGCGTACTTGCCGAAAATGATGTGTCCTGATTCCTCGCCGCCGAGCTTAAACCCGTTGGCTGCCATGTTTTCGTAAACATACTTGTCACCTACAGCAGTCTTTTCGTATGAAATACCCTGAGCGTCAAATGCCTTGTAAAGACCGATATTTGACATGATAGTTGTAACAACTGTATTGCATGTGAGCTGACCCTTGTTCTTGAGATACTTACCGCAGATGTAGAGGATAAGGTCACCGTTGATGAGCTTTCCGTCGTGAGCTACTGCAAAGCATCTGTCAGCGTCGCCGTCATAGGCAAAACCGATATCGCAGCCAGATTCAACAACATATTTCTGAAGTGCTTCAGGATGTGTTGAACCGCAGCCGTTGTTTATATTTGTACCGTCAGGTGTATTGTTTATTACATATGTATCTGCACCGAGTGCATCAAAAACGCTTTTCGCAATAGATGATGCGCTGCCGTTTGAACAGTCGAGAGCAACCTTCATGTTCTTGAATGAACGTGTTGCAAGTGAGATAAGGAAACCGATGTAGCGGTTACGTCCTGCTGCATAGTCAACAGTACGTCCGATGTTCTCGCCTGTAGCAAGCGGGATAGCATCAGGATCGCCGTCGATGTAGTCTTCTATTTTCTTTATTGTTTCATCATTGAGCTTTTCGCCCTTGCCGTTCATTACCTTAATACCGTTGTCGTAGAAAGGATTATGGCTTGCCGAGATCATGATACCGCAGTCAAAGTCGTCAGTCTTGGTTACATATGCAACGCTCGGAGTGGTTGTAACGTGAAGCAGATATGCATCAGCGCCTGATGCTGTGATGCCTGCTGCAAGAGCGTATTCAAACATGTATGAACTTCTTCTTGTGTCCTTGCCTATTACGATACGGCATTTATCGTTCTTTCCCTGTGAATAATACCAGCCAAGGAATCTGCCTACCTTAAATGCGTGATCAACAGTGAGATTCTTGTTAGCTTCTCCTCTGAAGCCGTCTGTACCGAAATACTTTGCCATATTAATATTTTCCCCTTTGGAATTTTTTCTTTCTGATAGATTATACTCATATTTTATACTCATATTACGGGCACTTCCCGTCCGACTGCATAATTATCAGATCATTATGCAGTGCTGCAAAGTACATTATACAACCTTTCTGACATAAAATCAAGACTGTGTTTTGCTGAATTATAAAATATGTACATATCACTAAGCACAAATAAAGTACAAATATTGATTTTATCCACCTTATGTGCATATTATAGGTTGTAAACAATGGATAACTATGATATGATTTATACAGGATTTTATGTAAAGTTGATAATAATTTTATTATTTTCGACTGTCCGTGTATTAAAAAATCAATATTTGTATTACAGGAAAGAGGTATTATAATCTATGTCATTTAATCTCAAAAAATACCTGGCTGCTCTTACTGCACTTGCACTTTCTGCAGGTATGATGACTTTTTCAGTATCAGCTGATGAAGAAACAGCGGCAGATACAGAAACCACAGTGTCAGACGGTGAAAACAGCGCTTCTGAAGGTGAAAGCACAGATGCTGAAAAATCCGACTCAGA
>JBGUVZ010000022.1:0-4118 GCA_045220685.1 Oscillospiraceae bacterium
CTCCCATCAGGGTATTCAAGATAAGCACGTTTGGTTTCATCATCATATCTCGCACTTGGTAAACCTTTGATTTTTCTGATTTCTTCATCAATACGAATAGAAGCGATGAACCGCTCTGTTAATTCATCATCAGATAAACCGCAGGTATAATCGAGTTCGTTCTTTTCCATTATCTCTGCCATGTTTAACATCCTTTCAATTTAAATATGATCGAACATGCTCTTTCATCAGAAAACACCTTTTTCGATAAGTTCTTTCTGAGCCTTCTGGATAAAGAAATCACTCATACGGGAATAAAATTCTCTTTCCTCTTTAGATTTGGCATTAACTATTATCTGCAGGTATTCATCAATATCAAGATTTTTCAATTCATTGTAAATCTCATCGTATTTAGCCATATCGATCATATTGCATTCCTCTTTTCTGAATGATTATCCGAAGTATTCCTGCATTAAGCTGTCAAATAAAAGCTGTGCTTCATCAAGTGCTTTCTGTACTGCAACTTTTGATTTGTTGGTTTGTTCTACGAAGACTGCGAATTGGTTTTGTAAGTCAAGAGACGGTATAGGTATTAAAAGAGTAGATAGTATTTGTTGATTAAGATTTTGAATATTGGCGCCTCTTCCTGCCATCTTCTTTCTGATAGAATCTGTTTTTAACACTCTAAGCAAATACGGTATGATTACCGAACTATCAGACTTCCTGAATCTAATGCAAAACCCGCTAAATGTTGTAGGAACATCATTAGGATAAACGGCTATACTCCTTCCTACAAGTGCCTTGTTTCCATTAGAACGAACAAAAACTATATCATCATTTTGTAGTAAGTATTCTTCTGTAGGCATCTCGTTCAATGATATAATTGGTAATTGTGTTGTATCATCAATCTGAGATAAATCTTTGAAGTCACCTACACCTAAACAATGAATATTTACTCCACTGTCTTCATAATGAAAATTCATACCGTTTTTACAACTACCAATTTCAAGTAAAGGCTTTTGTACCCAATTAAATGGATTTTCAACTGGATCTCCAAACATCTCAACAAATCGGGCTTTAACAAGTTCGTCAAGTTTTTCAAGTTGCTGTTTACAGCAATCTATTATTGATCGAGTTTTTTCTAATTTCGAAACAATAGCTTTCTGCTCACTTAAACTGCGGTTAGGAATGAGCATCTTACGCATAGTTGCTTGTGTCAATTTTTGTCTTGTTGCACCATTAACTAAACCGTCAGTATTATAAAACATCAGAGAATAACATAAATAATCCACGTCTAATCCTAACTTAGGTTTTAAAACATGAGCATGATTATTTACCCAACACTTTCCTGATACTCTATATGCAATAGGGCGGTCTTTAGAACCAAAATTTCCTCCATCCTCGGCAAGCAATACAAGTTCATCGTCGAAGATATAATCAGCAACATAATCTTGAACGCCATTAGCTCCATAGTAAGGATATTCGCCCTTGGTTCTATCCGTTGCCGTAATAGGTACTCTTTGTGAATCAAGAATATCACAGCAATCTTCAAGCAGTAACATATCCATATATTGCATCATCAAACCCGAATTTGTACGGATTTGTTTTCCTTTCATTTTATTTTTTGAGCATCTCTTTCAGCTCGGCCATCTCTTTTGTTACCTGCTCATTCAGGCGTTCGAGTTCGGCCATTATATCTTCTGTCGGCGGATATTTCACTGCGACATATTCGGTCTTCTTATACTTATTTATCGAAAGATCATAATCATTATCCACTATCTCCTGCTTAGGAACAAAGAAGCTCTGTTCGGTGCGTTCTCTGTCCTTTTCACCGTCAGGATTATGGAAACGTGCTATGATATCCGGGATATCGTTATCTGCTATCTCACTTCGCTTATCGTCAAGAGAGAAACCATCTGCTTTCATATCGTAGAACCAGACATTATCCGTTCCGCCTGCATCTGTCTTAACAAATACCAGAACAGCTGTCGAAACACCAGCATATGGTTTGAAAACACCGCTCGGCATGGATATTACCGCTTTGAGCTGATGATTTTCGATAAGTTCCTTTCTGATAGCTTTATGCGCCTTGGATGAACCGAAAAGCACGCCGTCCGGAACGATACATGCACAGCGGCCGCCCTTCTGGAGAAGACGTAAAAACAGAGCAAGGAAAAGGAGTTCTGTTTTCTTTGTATCTGTCACGGCTTTCAGATTATCGTTGATACTTTCCGCATCGACTGTACCCTTGAACGGCGGATTGGCGAGGCAGACTGTGTATTTACCGCTTACATTGTTCTGCTTGGAAACGCTGTCCTTGTAATCTATATCCGGATTGGTAATTGAGTGAAGCATGAGGTTCATTGCGGAAATACGGAGCATGGTGTGGTCAGTATCGTAACCTGTAAAAGTCTTGTTTTCAAAATTGCTCCACTGCTCATCGGTCATTTTATCCTCATAATTCTTACGGATATACTCGGCAGCTGAAACGAGGAAGCCGGCTGTACCGCAGGCAGGATCACATATAAGGTCATCCGGAGTCGGAGCAGTGAGTTCTACCATCATCTCACGGATGTGCTTCGGAGTACGGAACTGTCCGTTCTGACCGGCTGTACTGAGTTTTCCGAGCATATATTCGTACAGATCTCCCTGCATATCAAGATCGGCGATATCATGTTCATAGAGGTCATCAAGTCCTGTGATTATCTTCTGAAGCACCTGCGGATTCGGGATAACAAACACTGCACTGTCCATATAACGTGAAAAAGCTGTCTGCACCTGTTCTTCGTCATCGCGGTCTTCTATCTCGATAAGTTCACCCTTTTCATCAAAATCAGGCAACTTGCCGTACTTCATCTTCTTTACTGCAGGAAAAACTCGCTGGGATATAAGATCAAATATTTCACGGCTGTCCCTGTTTTTGAACTTGCTCCAGCGCATAGCCTGACCAATCTCTGACTGCGGAAATATGAGGTCAGCAGTATCTCCGGTCATATTCGCAAATTCCTCTAATTCAAGTTCCTTTTCATCAAGGGAACGTATAAACATCAGATATGTAAGCTGTTCAATAACTGTAAGCGGATTGGTAATACCGCCTGCCCATATATCAGTCCAGATCTTATCTATTTTATTTTTAATAACTCCTGTTATCATTTCAAACCTCCGATTTTCACGAGATAGTATTTAAATTATTATACCATAAATTGTACAATTAATCAATCGTTTTACGTCAGATTATCGTTATTTTTTACTGGAAATTCACACTTTTCACCATTCAAAATGGTTGCTGCCGGAGGCAGCATTATAAATAGCATTTTTCATCACGAGTGATGAAAAATACCTTTTATGAGGCGGAGCAATCTTTAACGACAATATAGACCAAAGTACTTAAGAAAGTGATTGTTGGATAATCAAACATTTCTGTTGACATATCAAACTTTTTCGATTATAATAAAAATAACAACAGACATTAAAATGGAGGTAGTTTTATGAATACATTATATGAAAGACTAAGAGAAGCAAGAAAAAATCTTCACCTTTCTCAGGAATATGTTTCAAAAATAATCGGAGTTACAAGAACAGCAATTGTCGAAATAGAATCCGGCAAACGAAAAATATCCACTGACGAACTTGCTAAATTCAGCTCGCTTTATCAGATTTCAGTCGATGAACTTATGAACGGAAAATCGACAGAAATGCCTGTTCAGATGTTTGCACGTAGTTTTGGCGAACTTGATGAATCTGATCAAAAAGAAATACTAAATCTTATAGAATTCAAAAAGAGAATGAAGGAGCACATGGTTTGATCAATGTTTCTATAAATCAATCCTTAATTCTTTCTCAGCATTATCTGATTTCAGTTTCTAACAGACGAACTACTTTATCAGGAAATAAAAGATATTCGTAAAGTTGACTTTTACTATTGAAAAGTGTACAATAAAACATATAGTTTAACTACACAAAGGAGAATCAATATGAAAAGTGCTGTCGAAGTACATTACTATCTTAAAGATGGTAAAAGAAGTGAATTCTATAACGAAATAATCAGCAGAGGTATAGCTAATGCCGCAAGATCCGAAGAAGGAAATGAAAAATACGAATATTATTTCAGTCCTGAAAATGAAAACGAACTCCTGCTT
>JBGUVZ010000023.1:0-2881 GCA_045220685.1 Oscillospiraceae bacterium
GTCACCCTGGAGTAAGCGAAACTTTCTCAATAACAGGAGATGATGTTATTGCTTGTTTTGAAAAGAACAGGTTTAAAGAAAGAATAGTTTCAGCACTTGATACACTGTTTGATGAATCAGAAATAGAAAGGAATCAGGTAACTATGGTTAAACCTTTTGGCGGCTCATCAAGAATCGTTTATTTCCGTCAGATACTTTCAGAGTATTTTGGAACAGATATATTTGATTATACTGATTATGATTCAGATATACCTTACGGTGCGGTCGCCGACGGTGCTGCAAGATATTTAAGTATTATTAAAGATGATGACAGTTCTGTTGATATATACAATTCTATTCCTTATTATCTTGGCGTTAGCAGGAAGGGCAGTTTTGTATCAGTAGTTCAGAAAAATCAGAAGTACAGAAAAATGAAACCGTATAAACCACTTAAAGATATTATAGACGTTAATTCTGAAAACTGGGAGATCTCGGTTTATCAGTCGTTTGCAGATGAAAATATTAAAATCGATGAAGAAAACGATAGTATAGCGTATTTTGGCAGAATCATTCTGGAAAAAGAAAAGTACAGTAACTGTAAGTGTCCTTTATACAGCTTTGGTGTTGACAAAACCGGAAAAATATTTGCCGTATTTTCAATCACAGATGAAAATAATGAAATAATTGAAGTTGAGAGAAAGAACATTGTGATCGGAGGATAGCGTAATGAATGAGAAAATGGATCAGCTGGATGAACTTCATATTTTAGGACAGGAATTATTTAATGAGATTAAGAGATCAATTGCATCCGAAAAACAGGAAATTCAGCAGCAGAAAGAAAATGAGATTGAAAAAATAAAAGAAGAGCATGAAAAAATTGTAAGTGATATGAAAAAAGAATCTGATAATAAAATTGTTGCTCTTGAGGGTACTGTTGTTAATTTATCTCAAACAATAAATAGTTACATAAATAGCGAAAAAGCTAAGATATCAGATTTTACATCAAAGATAAAGGATAAAGATAGTACGATAGCCGAACTGGAAAGCAAACTCAATAGTATTAAGAACATTTTGGCAGGTGATATAAAATGACAGAAGAAATGATTGAACTTGCTTCTGAGGCATTTGAGAAAATGTATTATGAAGCTAAATCATATAAAGAAAAATACGAAAAACTTGAAGAGACATATAAAGAAATTAAAGCCGATTATTCAAATCTGAAAAATTTGATCAGCGACATTTCTAGTAAAATAGAAAGTAAGATCACAGAACTTAAATCAGAGAGTTTTGCTGAAGAGGATCATAATATGTTAAAAGATATTTATGATAATGTACTTAAAGAAATTGAAAGTAAATTCTCTGATATAGATTATTCAGAGAGTTTAGAGAAAATTTCTAACTCTATGGTAGATATAGTTCAAATGTATCAGGTATTAGAAAATGGCGTTCCGGAAGAATCAGAAGAAAATGAAACAGAAAATGAGAAATCAGATAACGCTTTTGAACATTTACCAGATTATCAATAACGTGGAGGTAGACATATGATTAGGGTAGGAATTGACTTAGGAACTACAAATACACTTGCGTGCTGTATAAAAAACGGAAAACCTGAGATAATAAAATTCCCGGGAGGTAAAATGCTTCCGTCTGTTTTATACGTTGAAGAAGACAAGAGTGTTCTGATAGGCAGTAAAGCAAAGAAAAAAGGCAGGATCGATCCGGTGAATCAGATCCGTTCTTCAAAAACATTTATGGGCGATTACAACAAGAGATGGAACATAAGAGGAAAAGTATTCACACCAACTGATGTTGCTACAGAGATCCTTAAGGAAGTAAAAAAAGCAGTAATAAAAAGTTTTAAAGCAGATGAGAATGAAGAAATAGAAGCTATTATTACTGTTCCGGCTTATTTTAACTCAAACAAAAGAGATGAAACTCAGAAAGCCGGTGAAAAAGCTGGCTTTAAAGTTTTGGGAATCGTAACTGAACCAAGAGCAGCGGCAGTTGCCAATATCAAAGAATTGGGTATTGATAATGAAAAAATATTTGTCGTTGACCTTGGCGGCGGTACATTCGATGTAAGTGTGCTAAGTGTTAATAATAAAGAATATACGACGATAGATACTGACGGTGATCACAAGCTCGGCGGCGATGATTTTGATAATTGTCTGTTTGAACACATGAAAAAACATATCGAGGACGATCTTGGAATGGATCTGAGTTCTCAGAATTCATCCGGTTTATCGTACAAGGATTATTACTCTATGATCGGTTCGATTTATGATGAAGCGTGTGAAGCTAAAATTGAACTCAGCGATGAAGACAAAGTGGAAATAACTATTCCTAATTTATTCCCTTATAAAGACGGATTTTATAATTTTGAACTTACTATTACAAGAGAAAAATTTTATGAGCTTTGCGAAGAACTGTTTTCAAAGATAAACAACAGAATACTAAAGGTAATGAAGAATAATAGTCTCGCACCTGAAGATATTCAGAATGTTATTCTTGCCGGAGGAAGCTGTTACATTCCTAAAATCAAAGATGATGTAGAGCGTATTTTCAAACAGTCTGCCGACACCACAATTGACAGATCAACAATGGTTGTTGTAGGTGCATGCTTTATTGCAGACACATGGGATGATATCAGTAACACTAAAAATGATATTATTTCACACTCGCTTGGAGTTGCTGCTTATGATGATGATGATAATACACTTGTACTTGAAAAAATCATTCCAAGGGGAACGGTTTATCCTTGTGACAATTTTAAAAAAGAGTTCACCACAAAGAATGATAATCAGGAAACAGTTTGCATTCAGGTATATGAAGCAGGAAATGATATGGAAGATGTCAGAGCAATTGAACAGAACGGAAAAGTCGTACATGATCTGTATGGCAG
>JBGUVZ010000024.1:0-3318 GCA_045220685.1 Oscillospiraceae bacterium
AAACTATGAATGGTTCTTCGAATAAATTATAATACAGAAACAGGTGGTTAAAATGTGGATAGTAAGTAATTGATTATTAGCATAAAAATTCAATAAATATATTGAAAAGCTATGTTGATAATGTTATAATTAATAAAAGAAAAACAGAACGTACCTAATGATATTTTATATCTCACAAAATGAAGGTACAATTAAGTAAGAAATAAGACCCGTAAGTTTTGATGATTAAAAAACTGGAGTCCAGTTCACATAGCTAATGTCAAACAGCCACTAAGTAACCCCACACGATAAGCAGAATCGAATTCGATACTTTAAAGATATGAAAAGCAGAGCGTGCTAAATCAAAAAGCCACTCTGCTTTTCCTATTGCATTTCAACTAACTTTATGCTATAATATTTGTGCAGATATGACAAACTTGACGGATTTGCAAATTTTTTTCAAATTTTACTTCGCCATTTTCGAGAAAAATGGTACTAATAAATGAAAGGGTAAGATAATACCCTTGAGAGGAGGAATCCCCACATGGGTAACGGCGAAAGTAGCTACCGCCGTTTCCTTGCGGGCGACAATGAGGGGCTGTATGAGATCATCTGTACCTACCAGACAGGTTTGATACTGTATCTGAACAGTTATGTCCAGAATATCCATACAGCAGAAGATATGGCGGAAAGTACATTTGTAGAGTTGATGATAAAACGTCCGAAGTTTTCAGGTAAAAGCTCGTTCAAAACGTGGCTGTTTGCGATCGGACGTAATATAACCGCAAAACGCTTCCGAAAACTTGCAAAACTCAGTGTCGTTCCGTTGGAATCGCAAGAGTATCTTGCTGATGAGCAGAACGTTGAAACAGATTATATTAAAAGCGAACAAAAGCGTTTGGTTCATCAGGCTTTACATAGTTTAAAACTGGAATATCGGCAAACCCTGTATCTGATCTATTTTGAAGGCTTTAACAAAGAAGAAGCCGCCTTAATTATGAATAAAAGCGAAAGGCAGATAAAGGATTTGCTATTCAACTCCAAGAAAGCATTACAAAACGAGCTGGAAAGGAGGGGCTTTGAATATGAAGAATTATGATGAAATGTATCAAAGTGTCCTCTCCAAATATGACGAGTATCTGGAAAAGAAAAAGAAGCGTATCCGCACAATCAGGCGTACAGTGCCAGCTTTAGCCTGTTTCTGCTTAACAATTGTTTTAGGTGTCGGATACTGGGATCACTTCAAAAATCTCACACAGATCCCCGTACAGCCTAATATCATTGAAGAACCAACTTTAGAAATTCCAGATACTACTACAGCGACAACAAGCAATACACCGATTCAGACGGAAATTAAAACGGAACTCGCATCTACAACTGCCCCTGTTCAAAGCTCAGAAGTAGAACATATAACTTCTACAGCAGCCACGCAAACTGAAACAATCACTACGGTTGCGACAAATGTAGAGTCCGCTATTGTAACAGAGCCGGATACTGACAGACCAGCAGAAACACAAGCACCTGCTACATCTGCTCCTGTTCAAACAACAGTAGAAACGCCTACAACTACAGTAAATCTTAATATTCATGAAGTGGAGTTTGGATATGAAACAGAGGACAATACTGGAGAACATCAAAAGCCGTCTGCTCCACAGAAAATAGCAATGAAGTGTTTGAATTTCTGTGAACTTGGAGAAACACTTACAGTTGAGGTAGCAATGGCTGACGATAGTCTAAAGCCCATCTTTTATGACACAGCACCTGATTATGAGTATAAGATTTATGTTTGCAATCCGCTAAACTTCAAAGATGTAGAGGATGAAAAGATTATTGTAAACGAACAGCCAAAGGGATACAGACAAGCGTTTTCAAAAGAAGAAGCATCCTTGTTTGACATTAACGGAGAGATTAATAATTATGACATCTATCATCACGAAACAGCAGAGATAGATTTTTCTAATTACGAAGTCGGTGATTCAGGCTGCATTGCATTCTGTTTTTTAGCCGTATACTCGGAAGATCCCCTTCATCCGTCGTATATGGGATCAATTCAGTATATGCATTTCTATGTAGGTGAAAAAGGAATATCAATCAGCAATCTTAGTATCGAAGATGCAATAGAGAATTATCAGGTTGTAACGATGTCCTGACAGAAAGGAGCTGAAAGATATATATTTGTAGGCAAGCGGATTTATCAATTAAATTAAAGTAGGTGATTTTATGAAAAAGAAGATTATGGCAATGCTTGTCTCGGCTATGTGCCTTGCAACGGCAACGCTGAATAGTGTAAATGTTGTTAATGCTGCCGATGAAGAAGCTAATGTTCTTGTTTCAATGGGCGATGTAAATGCTGACGGTTCTTTTAATGTTGCCGATGTCGTATTGTTGCAGAAATGGCTGTTAGCCGTTCCGAATACAGATCTTGCTAACTGGAAGGCAGCAGATTTTTACGATGACCAGCTACTCAATGTCTTTGATCTGTGTTTAATGAAGCAATCTTTGATTGAGAAGCTCGACGGCACTCCTGAGCTGGACGATCCGGATGTAAGAGAAATCCTTTTTGGGTACGCTGATGCAACTTCCGGTCAGAGCAAACCTATGTCTGAAATCAGAATTGCAATGAAGTGTAAGGCATTCTGTCCTGCTGGTGAAACACTAAATGTGGATGTGGCAAGACTCGGTTTCAGTGATTCGCAGATCTATGAGGGAAATAGTTTCCTTTATAAATATTTCATTCGTCCAGGAGAGAACTGGCAAAAGCTCAATGATGAGAGGTTAATCGTCAATGGTGAAGCAGGCGGATACGAGGAATATTATTACGAAGCCGACAGACAGATGTTTCTTGTAGGCAGAGAATATGATGATTATTCCACCTATCATCATGAAAGCGCAGAGCTTGATTTTCAGAATTACACTGTAGGTAGTTCCGGCTGTATCGCATTTAACTTTGTTGCCCAATTCTATGATGATGATGGGAATCTTCCTGAGCAGCCACAATCTGAGGGGTGCGGTCAGCTTCTGTATTACTATGTAGGCGAAGACGGTGTCGGCATCAGCAATACAAATGTTGAAGATGCTAAGAAAGCCTATCAATCAAAGGGCACTAATGAAGTTGAGCCTATCAATCAGTACACAGGCAAATGGCACGGAAAGAATATCTCCTATAACCTGTATGAAGCGCTTATAACAGAAAATACTGATACGATTCCCGTTTCAGTAACACTCAGTGGGCTTGGCATCGATGACTATATTTATAAGGGTAGAACGATCCATGAATATAACATTGATCTGGTAAGCAATGACGATATTGCGAAATTGGAACAACTGCTTGAACAGGGT
>JBGUVZ010000025.1:0-2796 GCA_045220685.1 Oscillospiraceae bacterium
ATTTACAGGCTGGGATACAACACCAGTTGCAGTAACAGGTAATGCGACCTATACAGCGCAGTTCAGCAGTACAGAAAAGAAGTACACAGTAATCTGGAAGAACGGCGATACTGTTCTTGAGACTGATGAAAATGTTGCTGTTGGCACAACTCCAACCTATGATGGTGATGTTCCGGTTAAGACAGGCGCAGCAAATGAAGTCTTTGTATTCAATGGATGGTCACCTGCAGTCAGCGCTGTTTCAGGCAATGCTACTTACACAGCACAGTTCATCAAGTATACAAAGACAGCCGCTGTTACACCTACTTATGAAGCAGCAGGAAATATTGAGTATTACACTGATGAAAACGGAAGCCTCTACACTGATACAAGCGGTACAGAACTTACCGATTTGAACGGCGACACTGTTGTTGACGTGAACGATACAGTTCTTGCACAGCTTGTAATGCAGCCAGCGATGAATATATCCGCTGATGGTTCTGAATATGACATGAATGTTTATATTCCTGTTGATGAAGGTTATCAGATTTCTGATTATACAGTAACATTCGGCGGTGAAGCACAGACACTGGAATCAACAACTGTCAGCGGCCATGATTATGGTACTTTCACAGTTACCTGTGCCGCAAAGGATATGGCAGAGGTGAAGCATCTTGTAATCTCTGCTAACAATACCGTGATCGCTGAAAAGGATGTATCCGCAAAGAGTTATATGAACGGTATTATTGAAAATGCTGCGTATACTGCTTATCATGAGTCCGCAAAGGCAATGCTCCGCTATGGTGCAGCTGCACAGAAATGTTTAGTTGAAGGTGTTGCAGACGCCGATCTTGCGAATGCCGGAATCGACGGTTACGGACTTGATTCTCTTGCAGCTGTTCAGAGCAGTATTACGGATAATTCTCCGGCGCCGGATGACTACAACGTAGCATTTGCTCTGACATATTCAGATTATTACGCAATGAACATGACATTCACTTCGGATACATCACTTCTTATCGCCTTCAAGCCAAAAGAAGGACTTTCCGATGAAGCAAAGAATGAGCTGGAAACAAAGTTTGCAAGTGCAACACTTTCAGTTACCGTAACACCCGATGAATCGAATACTTACTATGTTGTCAAGATCAAGAATATACCGATCAAGAAACTTGGCGATGCAATCTATTCATTCAATGGCGTTGATATCAGGGCAACAGATTATCTCACAAGAATCGCAAAGAATGAGGAAAAGCCTGAAGATCTGCGTAATCTTTGCACGGCATTGTATGCTTACTATCAGACAGTGTCAGGTATGAACTAATATTAGAAAGAAGGAAATTAAAATGGAAAAGCAGTATTTAACACCCGAAATGGAAATAACCACATTTGAGGCAGAGGACGTTATCACAACGTCGAGCAATCCGCCTGTATGGAACGATCCTGATACTCCGGGCGGAGACGGATGGGGTTGATATGTTCAGAGAGTATACAACACCTGAAATGGAAATTGTAGAATTTGAAACTGAGGATATCATCACCACTTCAGTTGATGACGGTGATAAGGTAGATTATCCGATCACTCCAATTCCTTAATACAAGTACACTGTGTCCATGCCCTGCGGGGCGGGCACAGTGTTTCTGTTTCAAACGAAAGGAAAAATCATGAGAAAAAGCATTTTTATCATTATGATCGCAGAAGCGTGTCTGCTGACATCCTGCGGAAGTCCGGATAAAGTCGATGACAGTCCGGATATACAGACAGTAACAACAATTATTTCAGAAACTGAAAATACCAGCACCGACACAGTGACTGTATCAGATACAGCAGATCAGACAAGCTCTGTACAGACGGAAACAGAAAATACCACATCTCAGAATACAGCAATCGGATCAGATGTCACTGAAAAATCCATGGAAACACTGGAATATACAACTGCAGAGCAGTTAACACGGTCTGCGGTTACAGCAGAAGAAGTGCATGTAATTCCGACGGAAGCAAAGGAAGAAGCGGTAATTATCACGGACAGGCCGGAAGAAACAATGCGGCCTGTTATTAAAACTGAACAGTATGAAGCAGTACCTGTTATTCCGGATGAAACAAATTCAGACGAAATAGTATTCCCGTTAATACCGATAAATTAACAGAAAGGATAACATATATGAGATTAAATCCGAATTTTCTTACTCACGAAACAAAGGGTGAGCATTATATGATTTCCACAAGTGATACCGAATTCAAAGGTATCGTTAAAAACAACGAAACGGCGGCATTTATTATTGAATGCCTGAAATCAGACACTACAGAAAGTGTAATTGCTGATAAACTTATGAGTGAGTACAAGGGTGCTGACCGTCCGACTGTGGAGCGTGATGTAGCAAACATCATTGATAAGCTTCGTTCTATTGGAGCTGTAGAAGAATGAAAGAGATTTACAAAGACCTGATCTACCTGCTGTACTGTTCAGTGAACATTATCACACCGGACACGGCAAGAGTGCAGGCTATGGATATAGAAAAACTTTATCAGCTTGCGAAATTTCATTCAGTGAGAGCGGCGGTTTGTATTGCTCTGAAACGTGCAGGTGTTGAAGACAAAGATTTCTGTCAGGCATACATGAAAGCTGTTCGCAAGAATATCTGTCTTGATATGGGGCGAACGGAGATTATCGCAGATTTTGAAGAAAAGGGTATCTGGTATATGCCGCTGAAAGGATCTGTTCTGAAAGACCTATATCCGGAAAACGGTATGCGTGAAATGGCTGATAACGATATGCTGTATGATGCTTCTAAACAGCAGGATGTAAAGGAGATCATGCT
>JBGUVZ010000026.1:0-4442 GCA_045220685.1 Oscillospiraceae bacterium
CCGCCGTTTACTCCTATCACCTGTCCGGTGATGAAAGATGCTTTTTCTGAAGCGAGGAAAAAGACGGTTTCAGCTATGTCACGGGGATCACCGCAGCGGCCGAGTGGAATATCTTCCTTTATCTCCTCTACTTCCTCAGGAGTATAACATGAGGTCATGTCGGTCATTATCATACCGGGAGCGACGCAGTTTACGTTTATACCGCTTGCACCTACTTCCTTGGCAAGAGCCTTGGTAAATCCTATCACCGCGGCCTTGGCTGCGGAATAGTGGACCTCGCAGGAGGCACCGGTCTGTCCCCACATAGATGAAATATTTATTATCTTGCCGTACTTTCTCTTGAGCATGTACGGAAGTACCTTTTTGCTGCAGTTAAGCGTTCCGAAAACGTTGATGTCAAAGAGCCTTTTGGCATCTTCATCGGAAACAAGGTCGAACACACCGGTAATCGATATCCCTGCGTTGTTTACAAGAACATCGATCTTTCCGTATTTTTCAATGATGTCCTCCACCATTTTTCCGGTGGCAGCCGGATCGGAAACATCGCATTTATATGCAAGGCCGCCGGTCTTTTCTGCAAGGGCTTCAGCCTTTTCGCTGCTGTTATTATAGTTTATTATTACATTATAACCGTTTTCGGCAAATATCTCCGCACAGGCGGCACCTATTCCCCTTGATGCTCCGGTCACAAGAACTGTTTTCGGCATGTTTTAGCTCCTTTGCTATGGCGGCGTCATTCTATTGACGCATTCGGATAATTATAGTATAATGGATTTGTTTGTATAACGGATTAAACTATTATGAAAGGTACATGAAAAATGACAGACGAAAAAGTACAGCGCATCAACGAACTTGCAAGAAAATCAAAGACACCTGAAGGCCTTACTGAAGCGGAAAAGGCAGAGCAGACTGAGCTCCGAAACGAATTCCGCCGCAGCGTTGTTGCCAGTCTTACATCACAGCTTGACTGCTGTACTATAGTAGATGAAAAGGGCAACGTTCTTAAAAAAGCTAAGAACGCTAAGTGATGGATCCAGCGGATTCGCGGCACCATCCGCAGATCCAGCCGCTCACCGGATCATACGGTATTTCATCAGAATTTTGAATCGAATACCCTCGGCATAAGATCAGAGAATTTAAACACTTCAGGTTTTCCGTCCTTTGCAAGGACCACCTCGAAATCAGGTCCGCAGAACTCGCTCATTACCTGAAGGCATGCACCGCACGGGAAGCATGGTTCCTTAAGCGGATCTTCAGACTTTACAGCACCGACAATTGCGATCGCTGTAAAGTCTTTTTTGCCTTCTGACACGGCTTTGAAGATGGATGTTCTTTCTGCGCAGTTTGTAAGTGAGTAGGATATGTTTTCGATGTTGCATCCGGTAAATACGGTACCGTCGCTGCAGAGAAGGGCCGCTCCTACTGCAAAGCCTGAATATTTACAAAATGAGTTGTTGCGGGCTTCCGCCGCTTTATCGATAAGTGTTTCGTACATAATTATCTCCTCCGTACTTTATTTATATATAAATTTATCACTTTAGAGTCAATCTTGTCAAGGGTTATCGCAATTTGGTCCCCACCCCCCTGCCCCCCTCCCCAGGGAGGGGGGATAGTTACAGCCTCAAGAAAAGAGCGTCATCTCCTGGCAGTGCCTCAATATAAGGAAAATAATGCATTTTAACAAAAACGAAAAAAGAATATTAAAATGAATATGTTTTTTTGTACACGAAATTCGTGTATTTTGCCATAGCGTTTATCCACTTAATTCCTTGACTTTGGTCGGGCGTTGTACTATAATTAGTGTGTATATTTATGTTCTGATAGTACACATGATCTGCACCCAAAGATGATGTGCCAATTAATCTGACAAAATCTAAAACCAGTAATAAGGAGGCTTGCGTTAATTGAACCGCAATAACAGTAATCACAAACGTTCCGGCGACAACCGTAACAATTCCAGACAGGCATCTCAGCAGAAAAACGAACCCGGCAATTCCTCTGCAAATGCACCAGCTCGTGCAATGAAAACAGCGAAGAAGGATAACCGTAAAACCCCGGTAAAGATCATTCCACTCGGCGGTCTTAATGAGATCGGAAAAAACATGACTGCCTTTGAATGCTCAAATGACATTTTCATCGTTGACTGCGGACTTGCATTCCCGGATTCCGAAATGCTCGGCGTCGATATCGTAATTCCGGACTTCACTTACATCGAAAGAAACCAGGCAAAGGTAAGAGGTGTAGTTCTCACCCACGGACACGAAGACCACATCGGCGGACTTGCATATCTTCTCAAGAAGATAAACGTACCTGTTTACGGAACAAAGCTCACACTCGGACTTGTTGACGGAAAGCTCAAGGAACACGGACTTTCAGGTAAAGTCTCACTCATCGAGGTGGCTCCGAAGAAAACCGTAAAGATGGGCTGCATGGCAGTTGAATTCATTTCAGTAAACCACTCGATACCTGACTCAGTAGGTCTCGCCATCCACACACCTGCAGGTGTACTCGTACACACAGGTGACTTCAAGGTGGACTACACACCTATAAACGGCGGTCCTATCGATCTTGCACGTTTCGGCGAACTTGGCTCAAAGGGAGTTCTTGCACTCATGGCAGACTCAACAAACGCTGAACGTCCGGGATTCACACAGTCTGAAAGAACAGTCGGCAACTCTTTTGAAGCACTTTTCTCAAAGGCTGAAGGCAAGAGAATTATAATTGCTACATTCTCATCAAACATCCACAGAATTCAGCAGATCATCGACTGTGCAGTACGTACAGACAGAAAAATAGCCGTTTTCGGACGCAGCATGGTGAACGTTATCACCACAGCCATCGAACTCGGATATCTTGAAGCACCTTCAGGAACCATCATCGACATCGATCTTATGAACCGCTACGAGGCCAGCCGTATCGTCCTCATCACAACAGGAAGCCAGGGCGAACCTATGTCAGCGCTTACAAGAATGGCGATGAACGACCACAAGAAGGTAAACATAAACTGCAACGACTTCATCATCATCTCGGCTACACCTATTCCGGGCAATGAAAAGTACGTAACAAAGGTAGTAAACGAACTCATGAAGTCCGGTGCTGAAGTTGTGTACGAAAAAATGTATGAAGTACACGTTTCAGGACACGCATGCCAGGAAGAACTCAAGCTCATGCTGGCACTTACAAAGCCAAAATACTTCATCCCTGTTCACGGCGAATACAAGCATCTGAAAAAGCATGCACAGCTTGCCGTTGAAATGGGAATCCCTGAAGATCACATAATCATCGGTGAAATAGGCAACGTCATCGAAACTGACGGTGTTGACATGAGGATCACATCACGCGTTCCGGCCGGACGTATACTCGTTGACGGTCTCGGCGTAGGCGATGTAGGTTCAATAGTTCTCCGTGACAGAAAGCATCTTGCTCAGGACGGCCTTATCATTGTCGTTATTGCTATCGACAAGGCTTCAAACATAGTTGTTTCCGGTCCGGACATTATTTCACGAGGATTCGTTTATGTACGTGAGTCAGAAGAACTCATCGACGAAGCAAAGCAGATCCTCAACGATACACTTGCACAGTGTTCTATCCATGATCTCAGGGAATGGAACTCACTCAAGTCGAAACTCAAGGATGCTCTTTCCGAATACATCTACAGCAAGACAAAGAGAAGTCCTATGATCCTTCCTATAATAATGGAGATCTGATCAACAATCTGATGCTCTTTTTAAAGCCCCGCTTCCATGCGGGGTACATTAATTGAAAGGAGGGGAATTTTCACGAAAAAAATCAAGCTCATGCCGCTTGCCATCTCGTCAGCGCTGATGATAATGCTCTGCTTTATCACGTCGCTGCGTCTCTACACGTACAACGAGAACGAATCGTTCATGTACATGCTGGTAACGCTGCTTCTCATTTTCCTTGTGATCTCACAGGTCATCCGGATGAAGCAGAACATCTACAAGTACTTTAACCGCATCGAAAGGCGACTCGATCAGGTCAAGTGCTACTGTCTTTACAATTCGCCGGAACCTATCGCTATAACCGATAAAACGGGAAAGATACTCTGGTACAACAATGCATTTTATGATAATATCTCAAACGAGACCGATGCCTACGGAATGAGCATCTGTGAATCTCTCCTCATCGATCAGAACTGTCTGGAGGATCAGAAGGAATTCACCGTTGAATGTGCTGAAAGACAGTATCGCGTAAAATGCGTTGAAAGCCGTGACTACAGAATAGACTTCGAGATACTTTTCTTCAGGGATGACACTGACTACCTCAGTCTCTGCCAGGAATACAACGACAAGAAGCCGACTGTTGCACTTATCGTAATAGACAACTACGAAGAAGTTTTCCAGAACACCAAGGAAAGCGAACGTTCCAAGGTGCTTTCAAATCTTGAACAGGCTCTTGAAAACTTCACTTCCGGTCAGAAC
>JBGUVZ010000027.1:0-4059 GCA_045220685.1 Oscillospiraceae bacterium
TGAGGAATACGTATACAAACATATCGATGACATACCAGAAAGCGGGGCTGATTCTATGTTACAGGAAAAAGTTGTTTTTTATTTTGACAAAGCCAGAGAGATGGGTAAAGAAGAAGGACAGGCACGTGTGCTTTCGATTTTTCAGACCATTATCTCGCTTAAAGACGAAAGCGAATCAGATATTATCGCTGCACTTATTGAACAGTATGGCCTGGATGAAAACGAAGCGAAAACATTTGTTGATGAGTTTAATATGATTAGTACTTGTCGAAACAAATAATAAAATTTCAAAGGTTTGGCATTAAAATTGAATGTCTTCGGCATACAGCCACAGTGCAGATTTCGACCTGTACTGTGGCTGTATTTCGTGAAATTTGATTACTTGAATAAGACCGGTATATAAGGTATAATTAAAGATATATTACAGCACGCATACGTTTCAGGACGTTCCGGAAAGAAAAGAGTGATCGTTATTAACATTTATGATTTTGATTCTGTTAAAGATCCTTTAATAGAGAAAAAGGCTCTTGAAGAAGGGAAAAAACTTTACTCTAAAAACTGTATAACCAGCGGAGAACTGAGTATTGACGGCAGTTACACATTCTGGCTGAAGCCGGAAGAACAGCATTATTACGGTACCCGTACTTATATTACTGTTTCTGATGACGGAACTGTGACCGACACTTACTGCTCATGCCAGTACCTAAAAAACAGAGAACTCTGCAGACATCAAACAGCATGTCTGTTTTATATAAGGGATAATTTCAAGGCTGATCTGGAAAAAAGGAGAAAGGCTGTTTTCAATCATCTTATGAACGATCTAGAAATTGACGATGAAGATGACGAAACTCCTCTTGAACCCGTTAAAAAAATCATTCCGGTTATCACGATAAAAGACAGGGAGATACAGTGTTCTCTTAAGGCTGGCGGCGACAAATTATATGCAGTTACCAGCATTCCGGATCTGAAGGCTGCTTTTGAAGCGGAGACACCTCTGCAGTACGGCAAAAAATGCGTGATGATGCACCGTTACAGCGATCTGGACGACGAAAGCAAAAGACTGCTTGAAGTGTGCTTCTATATCTACACATCCATTGTTTTTGATCTCGCCAAGACCAGAAACAAGGCTCCGAAGAAATATATTACAGTCAGAGGAAAAAATCTTGATGTCTTCTTCAGACTTTTCAACGGCAGGGAAGTCGAGATAGACGGGATGATGTATTCTGTCCGCTTTAAAAATCCGCATATTGACGCCGAGATAGTCCGTGCGGATGAGAACGGATATGCGATTCGTATTCTTTCCTATCCTGAATGTTACGGTACCGGAAAGCGATGCTGCTTTATCGACCACGAGAAACGCAGAGTCTATATAACTGACACGGGATTTTCGGGAACGACTCTGAAACTGATCGATGTCTGCACGCAGATGAAGAGCTTATACATTAGCAACGAAAATATGAGCGCTTTCTACAGCGGCGTTCTGAAGCCGGTGCTGAAATACATCGATATGAAAGGCGTGGACAAGCTCGATAATTACGTTCCGCCGGAGCTCGAAGCACATCTTTACATCGACTGCGTGGAGGACGGTATTTCGGCAAGACCGGAGTTTGTTTACGGGGACAAAAAGTTTTCCGGATTCTACGACCAGAAGAAAAATCCGTTCTGCGACTACAAGGCTGAGAAGCTTATAAAAAACACTTTCCAGAAGTTTTTCACTGAACAGAGCATGAAGGATCCTGATACCTGGTTTCTGCACGGCGACAACAATCTTTTCGAACTTCTGACCTCAGGACTCAATGAGCTTGAAAGCTGTATGGAAGTGTTCGTAAGTGATGCCTTTAAAAAGATAGGCGTAAGAGCTCCGGTCAGACCGGCTATCGGCATTCGTCCATCCGGTTCGCTTCTTGCTCTTGATATAACTGCGGAAGGATACACGACGAGTGAGCTTGTAGAAATGCTCAAGAGCTATCGCCGCGGTGCGAAATATCACCGTCTCAAGGACGGAAGCTTTGCTCTGCTTACCGATGCGATGACCGAACTTTCGGACGTTGCGGAAAACCTCAACATAAGCGAAAAACAGCTTCTTAAGGAGAATCTTAAAGTACCGAAGTACCGTATGCTCTATCTCGACAGTCTCAAGAAAAACTGCGAGAACCTGCGTATAAACAGAAGTGCTGATTTCAAGAAGATAGTAAGCAGCTACGGAATGATGATGGAAGATTCAGAACAGCTTGCTGTTCCGGAGTCGCTTGACACTGTAATGCGTGAGTACCAGAAGCATGGTTTCCGCTGGATGAAGACCATTTCAGCCTACCATTTCGGCGGTATTCTTGCCGACGACATGGGTCTCGGTAAAACCCTTCAGGCTATTTCACTGATACTTAGCAATAAACAGAATCCTGAAGGTATCAGAAAACCGTCACTGGTAGTCTGCCCGGCATCATTGACCCTCAACTGGAAAAATGAGATCGAGCGATTTGCTCCGGATCTTTCAGTTCTGACTGTTATAGGAACAGTACAGGCACGTGAGGAGCTCTTCGCTGATATAAATAACTACGATGTTATCGTAACACCGTATTCACTGCTCACACGTGATATCGATAAGTACGAGAACATGGTTTTCTCATTCCAGTTCATCGACGAAGCTCAGTACATAAAAAATCAGAATACACAGGCTGCAAAGGCCGTAAAATCGATAAATGCGGAAGTGAAATTTGCTCTTACCGGTACGCCGGTGGAAAACAGCCTTGCGGAACTCTGGAGCATTTTTGACTACATCATGCCGGATTATCTGTATGGCTACACCTACTTCAGAAAGAATTTTGAGGCACCGATAACTGCGAAGAAGGAAACAAGAGTTATAAGCGAGCTTCAGAAGGTCATTTCTCCGTTTATCTTAAGAAGAATGAAGAAGGAAGTTTTAAAGGAACTGCCTGACAAGACGGAAACGATCATGTACGCAAACATGGGCGAGGAGCAGAGTAAAGTTTACTCGGCAAATGTAGCTGATGTCAAGAAGACTCTTGCCAAGGACTTAAAGGACGGCGCAGACCGTATCAAGATCCTTGCAATGCTCACAAGACTCAGACAGATCTGCTGTGACCCGTCGCTGGTCTACGACAATTACGAAGGCGGCAGTGCGAAGCTCGAACAGTGCATTGACCTTGTAAGCAGCTGTGTGGGTTCCGGTCACAAGATACTTCTGTTCTCACAGTTTACATCGATGCTCGACATTATCTCGAAACGTCTTGATGAGGAAGGCATAAGCTACTACACCCTCACAGGACAGACCAAACCTGCTGACAGAATACAGCTGGTGAACGACTTCAATACGGATGACACGAATGTTTTCCTTATCTCGCTGAAGGCTGGCGGCACGGGACTTAACCTTACCGGTGCAGATATCGTCATCCACTACGATCCGTGGTGGAATCTTTCCGCCGAAAACCAGGCATCCGACCGTGCGTACCGTATCGGCCAGAAGAGAAATGTCCAGATCTACAAACTCATAACCGACAAAACGATAGAGCAGAAAATAATCGACCTGCAGACCAAAAAAGCCGAACTCTATGACATTGCAGTAAACGGCGAAGGCGACATAATGCACATGTCCGCAGCCGATATCATGAGTATTCTTGAATAGTATTCATTTTGACAATTCATTGCCAGTATGGTATACTTAAATATATTTAGTTGAAAGGGTGGTAGTATTTTAAATGCTGCAGCTTAAAGATATCAGATGGTCCACCGAGACCGGTGAAAGCATTCTGAACGGCGTTGACCTTACAGTGCCGGACGGAAAACTTACAGTAATTACAGGACCGAACGGAGGCGGAAAGACCTCACTTGCAAAGGTGATTGCAGGTCTCTACAAGCCGGAGGGCGGTCAGATCATAGCAGACGGAAAAGACATCACAGACTGGAGCATAACAGACCGTTCAAAGAACGGCCTCGCTTACGCATTCCAGCAGCCGGTCCGCTTCAAGGGCCTTACTGTCCGTGATCTTCTTTCCATTTCAGCAGGAAAGGAACTTTCAAGTGCGGAAGTGTGCCATCTTC
>JBGUVZ010000028.1:0-9277 GCA_045220685.1 Oscillospiraceae bacterium
AGTATATAAAGAGTCTTTCGTCCGAGGAAAATGAAAATGAATTTGACTGCTTCAGAATGGGCGGTGACGAGTTCCTTCTCGTTGTAAGAAACCGTTCATACCGTGAAATGACTGCACTTGTAAACAGGCTTGACGAGGACTGTCCGGTGATCGTCAGCGCCGATACGGACAGCATCAAGTGTTCTGTTGCCTACGGCTATGCATATGCCAAGGAAAGCTATGTTTATGATAATCTTCTTGCTGAAGCAGAGGACAACATGTACAGGAAAAAATACGAGATAAAGCAGCAGCTCAATATGCCGGACAGGTAATAATTCCAGGGGGACCGGGTAAAATCGGGGATAATTATGAAAAGGAAAAGAAAAAAGAAACAGATAAAAGCAAGTTTTGCTTCCAATATAAAGATCAAGAACAAAGCGTCGATAATCGTTGTTACTCTTATGATCTGTATTATCGTTATCAGCTACGGATCATACTATGTCGTTTCTTCCATGATTTCCGAGAACAAGAAGGAAAGCGAGAAGCTGGTGGCAGCTTCAGCGCAGCGTTATGTCGAAAATGAAATAGACAGTATGGTGCGTATTTCGGAATCAGTATACAGAAACGACGATATTTACGATCTTATCAGTAAGAAATACGGCTCTGTTCTTGAATATCACCAGGCGTTCTATGACTTCGACAAGAACAAGTTCCCGTCAACAACAGCCGGAAGTGCTGTTGAACAGCTTCTTGTTTACACAGCCAACGATACAGTAATGAGCGGCAAGTACATAAGCAGATTAAGTGATGTCAAGAACGAGGAATGGTATGCCATGTACAAGGAGCTGGACCGAGATGTTATCCTGTTCTGCTCAAGCGAGGACAATCAGCTTTCTCTTATAAGAAAACTCAATTACAAAAAGACCGGCACAGGCGATGCAGTTCTGAAGCTCGATTTCAACTCTTCACGAATTGCAGAAAGCTTTGAAAAGATGGGCTTTGAAGGTCGCATCTACGCGGCTGTTGACAGAAAGATCATCTGCAGCAACATTAAAAACAGTCAGTTTCCGTCTGTCAGTGAACTGGGCGGCTACTACAGCACTTATAAGAATTATTACACATGCAATATCGACTTCTACGTTAAGGCGAGCAAAAAGACTATTGTTCCGGTTTTCGCTATACCGTTTGCAGTTCCTCTTCTTATAATTCTTATACTCGGTATCATAGTTGTTATTATAATAATCGATGACTTCAAGAACAGGACTATTGAAGTGTGCAATATCTGTGACGGCAGGAAAAAGACGACAGATATCCACAAAAGAAGTCTGGGAAGCGACGAGATAGGCAGGCTTTACGATGACGTAAGTGACAAGCTTACTGACCTTAAGCGTCTTGCAGATGAAAGAAAAAATATGAAGGACTTCGTTGATGACTACAGAAGCAGGACCAACGAGGTAATTCTCACGGCGCTTAATTATGAAACCATGAAACAGTACGGGCTGGGTTCCATTGAAAAGGTGTCTGTACCGATTTCACTTGATGAGGAACTTCTTAACCTCAGTGATTTTCTCAATGTACTTAAGGAAAGTGAATACTTCAAGTATTCACTTCTGTCTGATACGACATCAAAGGTAAAGAACGTTATACCGTATTCATTTGCTGCGGTGGCACTTCACGTTGCCCGGTACAACGGAACGGGCGCAGAGGTGGAGATAGACGTCTGTGAACATGACGGATGCTACAGTGTTCGTTTCCATAAGGCAGGTACATTCTTAACTTCTGCAGATATTTTAAAGCTCAGGGCTATCTTTGAACCTGAGGGTTCAAGAGGACTTCCGTCATACAATGCAGAAGATGAATTCAATCCGTATGTAAGGCTCAGCAGATTCTACCTTGACGATATCACCCTGAATATAAATTCAAAGGAAGAACTTGATTTTGAATTTATTATTACCAACAGGACGAGCGGAAAGGAGTAGTGACATCAGAATGAAGAAATCACGTATTATTGCTGCAGTTCTGACTGCTTCGTTCACAATGTATTTCTGCGGATGCAGCGCTCCGTTTGACTTCGGTAAGAAAGATATCAAGGAATTTACTGCTTACTTTGACATGAACGGTACGGAACTTCCGGCCGGAAACGATATACAGACGATCATTGCTGAAAAAACAGGCGTGATTTGTCATGAGACCTGGAAAGATCCTAACAAGCCTGAAGCGGAAACCATCGAAGAAATGATAATAGCTCAAAAATATCCTGACTTTATCTACGGCGGTACCGGACAGCAGGCACTTGTTGATGCAGATGCCCTTATCCCGATAAACGAATTCTGGGACGGGTACGAAAATCTGCAGAATTACTTCACTCCTGAGGAATGGAACAGACTGAAGGATGAAAACGGATATATACACTACATTCCTGTTTTCAGCAAAACATATATGCACGAAACTGATCCGGAGTATTCAAACGAAGCCTTCTGGATACAGGCGAAGGTTCTTGAATGGGGCGGGTACCCTGACCTCAGAACTCTTGATCAGTATTTCGATCTTATCGAACGCTATCTGAAGGAGCATCCTGAAAACGAGGACGGACAAAAGAATATCGGTTATGAGATACTGACTGACGGATATCTTTATTTCTGTATGGAAAATCCACCTCAGTTTCTTGACGGTTATCCGAATGACGGCTGCTGCATAGTCAACCCGCAGACGCTGACAGCTGTTGACTACAACGTTACTCCTACAGCTGTAAAATGGTTTAAAAAACTCAACGAGGAATATCATAAGGGTGTCATTGATCCTGATTTTGCCTTTATGTCTGCCGGACAGTATTTCGACAAGATCCGTTCCGGAACAGTTCTCGGAATGGTGGATCAGCACTGGAATTTCCAGGGGGCTGAGGACGAACTGCCTGCCGACTGCAAATACATTCCTTTTGATATTGTCATCAACGACGGCATAACTCCGGCCTATGAATCACCGAGAGCGCTGGATACTTCGCAGGGCATAGGTATCTCTGTAGACTGTGATGACATCGATGCGGCACTTAAATTCCTTGATGACCTGCTTTCACCTGAAATACTTAATCTCCGTTTCTGGGGAGTTGAAGGTCAGGATTATCACCGTGACGATGAGGGCAAGTTTTACAGGGATGACAAACAGAAATCAAGAGGATTCAGTACCGAATATGTCAGCAGTCATTTCTGCCGCTATCAGGGATTCCCATACTATTCGGGCATGAATCAGGACGGCATCAATACATATCGTCCGGAAAATCAGCCGGAGGAATATTCAAGCACAGTAAGCGGATCGGTCAAGAAATGTCTCGAAGCATACGGCGTTCAGACACCATCTGAACTTATCCGTTCTAATATATCAAATGGTCCGTGGTTCCCTATGTGGTCCTACACCAATACTTTTACGGATAATACTGCGTACGGACGTGCCAAGGAACAAATGGACAATGTCAAGCATCGTTATCTTCCTGAGGTAATCATGAGCGACAACTTTGACGCATCGTGGGAGGAATATATGAAGGCTTACCGTGCCTGCGATATCAATACGTATTTTGACGAGCTGACCGCAGAGATCAGAAGAAGAGCCGGAAAGTAAGGCAGGGGGTGTTATTTTGTCAAAGAAATTATTATCACTGCTTTTAACATGCCTTATCGGCGTATCGACTGTATCATGCAGTTCTCCTGTGACAAGGAAACCTATCGTTCCTGAAGCAAGAACAGTAAAGCACTACACAGGATTTTTTGCTGCACTTAAGGATGACTGTTCGGAAAGTGAAAGAATACGCAGTATCATAGCCGAAAAAACCGGCGCAGTGTGCGAGGAAAAATGGCTCACAAAGAATGACAACCGTGACGACGTTATAAACATAATGATAAACAAGGCAGATTACCCTGACTTTATCTATGCCGGTACGGATCATTCAAAATTCCTTGAAGCCAAAGCCTATATACCGCTTGAAAATTACATAGAAAAAAACCAGAACCTCAAGAATTATTTCACTGAAGAGGAATGGGACAGGATCAAGAGCCCTGACGGTCACATCTATATCATTCCGTGCTTTTCCAAAGTGAATATGTATGATACCAATACCGTTCACAACGACGAAGCCTTCTGGATCCAGGTTCGTGTTCTTAAATGGGCAGGATATCCTGAGATCAGTACACCGGATGAATATTTCGACCTTATCAGACGTTATCTCCGTGAACATCCTGAAGATGAAAACGGAAAGAAACTCATCGGCTATGATATCCTGACAGAAGGATACCTTTACTTCTGCCTTGAAAATCCGCCGCAGTTTCTTGACGGCTATCCTAATGACGGCTGCTGTATAGTTGACAGGAAAACCAATACAGTTATTGACTACAATACAACACCTACTGCAAAAAGATGGTTTCAGACGCTCAACAGGGAATACCATAACGGTATCATTGACCCTGACTGCTTCGTTATGACAAACAATCAGTATTTCGCCAAGCTTTCCGAAGGTGTAGTTCTCGGTATGGTCGATCAGTGGTGGAATTTCGGCCACTATGTTGAAAATCTACCTGATGACTGCGCATATGTTCCGCTGGGACTGACTATTGACAAGGGAATGACGGAACATTATCATTCTGAACCGGCGTTCGATACATCCCAGGGAATCGGAGTTTCTGTAAGCTGCAAAGATCCTGACGGTGCAGTTGCGTTCATAAACGATCTCCTTGATCCTGAAATATTTACTTTAAGAATGTGGGGACAAGAGGGCATTGATTACACCGTGGACGAGGACGGAGTATTCTCGCTAATAACTCCTGAAGCTGAAATGCCTGATGTTACAGAGGCTGTAACGGATCTTTCCTTCTCAGAAGAAACGGAAGAGGAGACAGCAGGCTCAGAAGATGAAACGAAAGAAGACGTTTCTGATTATACATATCCGTATTTCCCGATATACAAGGGCATGAATCCTGACGGAATAAATGCATACAGTCCGGAATACCAGCCGTCTGAATTCTATAACAAGTTAAGTAATATAATGCAGGAATGCTTTGATGCGTACGGAGTCCACACTTACGTTGAACTTCTGGATAAATCCGAAAAGAATGCACCGTGGTATCCTATGTGGAGTTATACAAACAACTTTACTGAAGATACTAAATACGGAAGAGCGAAGCTCAGTATGGATGAAGTAAAGCATGAATATCTGCCGCGTGTTGTCATGAGCGATGACTTTGAGGCAGCCTGGGATGAGTATATGCAGGCCTATAAAAACTGTAATCCTGAGTGCTATATTACTGAACTTCAGAATGAAGTATCAAGACGCATTAATAAATGAAACACTGTTCAAGTTGTAAATCCGGAGCTTATTTATTAATATATCAGCGGTTTACTTGACAAGTATTGCGAAATTATGATAGTATTAATAGGCTGACTTTGTTTTAACAGAGTCAGTCTGTTCATGTTTGCAGATTAATATTTTTTTAAATATAATTAAATAATACAGGAGGATAAAAAATGACTTTATTTGAAGAACTTCAGAGAAGAGGTCTTCTCGCACAGCTTACAGATGAAGAAGAAATCAAAAATCTTATAAATGCAGGTAAAGCAACTTTCTATATAGGTTTCGACCCTACAGCAGACTCACTTCACGTTGGTCACTTCATGGCTCTCTGCCTTATGAAGAGACTCCAGATGGCAGGCAACAAGCCGATCGTTCTTATCGGCGGCGGTACTGCTATGATCGGTGACCCTTCAGGCAAGACTGACATGAGAAAGATGATGACAAAGGAAACTATCAATCACAACGTTGAATGCTTCAAGAAGCAGATGAGCAGATTCATCGATTTCTCAGATGACAAGGCTATCGTAGTAAATAACGGCGACTGGCTCCTTGACCTCAACTACGTTGACGTGCTCCGTGAAGTAGGTGCATGTTTCTCAGTGAACAAGATGCTCACATTCGAATGCTACAAGCAGAGAATGGAACGCGGACTTACTTTCCTTGAATTTAACTACATGATCATGCAGAGCTACGACTTCTACATGCTCTTCCAGAAGTACGGCTGTAACATGCAGTTCGGCGGCGATGACCAGTGGGCTAATATGCTCGGCGGTACTGAACTTATCAGAAAGAAGCTCGGCAAAGATGCTCACGCAATGACTATCACACTTCTTCTTAACTCAGAAGGCAAGAAGATGGGTAAGACAGAAAAGGGTGCAGTATGGCTCGATCCTGAAAAGACATCACCATACGACTTCTACCAGTACTGGAGAAACGTTGCCGATACAGACGTTATCAAGTGCCTCAAGATGCTCACTTTCGTTCCTGTTGAACAGATCGAGGAAATGGAAAAGAACATGGAAGGCGCTCAGTACAACGAAGCCAAGTCACTTCTTGCCTACGAACTCACAAAGCTCGTTCACGGCGAAGAGGAAGCTAACAAGGCAGACGCAGCAGCAAAGGCTATCTTTGCAGGCGGCGGTGACAGTGCTGATATGCCTTCAACAGCTATTTCTGCTGAAGATGCTCCGGAAGGAAAGATCGGTATTCTTTCACTCCTCGTTAAGTGCGGCCTCTGCAAGTCAAACAGCGAAGCAAGACAGCTCGTTACACAGAACGGTATTGCTGTTGACGGCGAAAAGTTCACAGATCCTAAGGGACTTGTTGATATCAATGAACCAGTTGTTATCAAGAAGGGTAAGAAGATCTTCCACAAGGCTATGCTCGGCTGATAAAACGCAATATAATAAATATTAAGCGGTGTTCTCCATTACGGAAAACACCGCTGTTTTGTTTATGTAAGAAAGTATAGATATGTTCGTAAATCAGCGTGAGAACAGGGAAGATACAACGCAGATCCGCATTTATCAGTGTTTATTGATTTCGCTTTTGTCTTATCGAGGCAGCTTTCTTCAGCTGACGTACATCATTGCCGCAAAACGGCAGATAATCATATTCTGAAATGATCCTAGATACAATTCTCTGTTCGTATCTCGCTTCCATTTCTTCGAAGGAAAGATTGGTGCTGATAATTGTAGGCAGTCTTTTGTTAAGTCGTGTATTGATTATATTGTAAATAGTAGCAGTAGTAAACTGCTTGTCATATTCTGAACCGAGATCATCAAGAATAAGCAGATCAGCATTTACAAGCACGGAAAGTGTATCTCCTTCCGAACGTCCGAAGTGTTCACTTTCGATCTTGTCTATGAAGTTGACAGTCGAACCGTATACAACGCTGTAGTTTTCAGAAAGAAGTCTCTCAGCAATGGCAAGTGAGAGGTGCGTTTTACCGAGCCCGGTTTCTCCGCTCATGAAAATGTTTGATGATTCGCTGGAAAAAGATGATGCATAACTACGGCAGTAATTGAAAATACTTGACATCGTGTTATAGCAGTTTGAATCAGTTTCGGTTGAAACGCCTCTGTAATATTCAAGATCAAAGGTACTGAACTTTGAAAGAGTTAAAGGAGAGCTTTCATTGAGCTCCTTAACAGCAAGTTTTCCGGCGAGTTCTTCAAGGCATGAACAGCGTCCTTCAGAAGTGAACCCTGTGTCTGAGCATCTTCTGCATGTGTAGTTAATGTCCATGTAATTCTCAGGATATCCGTTTTTCACAAGAAGACTGCGCATCATAGCCTGTGCTTCAGTGTTCTGTTCCTCAAGCTTTTTCATTTCCGCAGGAACATTTTCACCTTTTGCGATGACTCTGAGAATGTTTACGCTTGCCTGTGAGATCATGTTGTTTATCTCTTCGATTTCCGGAACTCTTGTACGAAGTTCAAGAATGTGTTTTTCTCTGTCTGACTGAGCAGTAAGTCTGCGGCGTCTTATTATTTCAAGAGCAGCAGCGTAGTGCTTTTCACTCATTAGCTTTCATCTCCTTTATCGGTGTTTCCTGCGAATGGTATAGCGTAATCCATTACCTTGCTTATATCGTAGGAAGCCTTTTTCTTAGGTGCGTTCGGATTGTATGATCCGGCTTTTTTATTTGAAAATTCAGACTTTGCCTGTTCACGGGTCTTTATTCCGGCTTTCTCCCAGTTACCAAGAATGCCGTTTACATATTTTACTGTGAGAGGTTTGCCCTGATCAACAGCTCTTTCACATGCGCAGGCGATAAGATCGGTATCAAATCCCTTTGTGATCCATTCATCGAAGATCATTTGCTGTTCAGGTGTCGGCTTGCGCTTAAGACCGAATTCAGTTGTCATCTTAGCAGTAAATGAATGCGAAGCAATACGACGTGCGATCTCTGCATCCGCTTTTTCAGCAGTATTGATATCGTTCTGACTCCAGTCGACAGCAATGGTATCAATATATGTCGTGCTTGTTTTGCCGATAGAAGCGCAGTAGGTGAGAAGCATAAGAATAACATCCGGTTTTAAGCCAAGATATTCGTGCTGCCAGATGATCGAACGCATCATAGTATGGTTGATAGTCGAACCGAGAACCTGCTGAGCCATATCGAGAACAGCCTTCATTTCCGATGTGGAGCAAAGCTGCTGAAGTTCTGACGGAGTGCGTTGGAAAGATGCGCTTGATGCCTGAACTACAGGAGTGTTCGGCTTCACAGGAATATTTTCAGTAACAGCACTGCTTGCCGTCGACGGAGCAGAGACAGGTTTGCTTTCAGATGAATTTTTCTGAGGAGCAGCCTTCGTAACTTCTGCGGGAATTCCGGGAGCAGAAGCTTTGTTTCCTATAATACCGACGCCCTCCCAGAAATTAAATGCGTCTTTAACATCATCGGGATCAATATTGATTGCAGCAGCAATTTCAGTACTGCTGACATTTCTTCCGTTGTTTCTTAAAATATACAGAAGGACCTTTACTGCACTTCCCGAAGCGAGTTTTATATAATTGTCAACCACGGCGGACGGAACAGCAAAAATGTTTCCGTAACAGCCGGCGTCAAGATAATAATCCATAAATGGTCCTTCCTTTCCGGTCTTAAGAATTTGCTTTATAATCATAGCACATTTTTAATATGAATACAAGGACATGACTTTAATAAAAAAATCCGAAAAAGGTATTGACAACACTAAAAGATCATGCTATAATAATATAACAGTCAGGCCTGCGACGTAAAAACGACGGGAATGACTCAAAATAAGTATCTTGAAAATTGAACAATGCACTAATAAAACCCTTGAAGATTCTTTGAGATTTCTCGAAAAGAATTATTTAAGAAGTCAAGCAGAAGACAAAAAAATCTGCAGCTAAGTATTCTATTTTAGAGTACAGGATGAGATAATAAACCGAAAGGTTATTATAGAACTTTTATAAAGAGTTTGATCCTGGCTC
>JBGUVZ010000029.1:0-2145 GCA_045220685.1 Oscillospiraceae bacterium
TTTGTAAAGACCAAGGTAATCAGGTGTCTTGGAACTTACGGCAGGCTGCACGAAATCTGCAGGCATTGTCTTGTTGCGGATACTGATAAATGTCAGTACATTGTTCTCAAAGCTGTATGTAGCGGAAAGGTTAAATTCGTCTTCCTTGCCCTTTCCTCTATATGTAAGAGTAACTGAATTGCCGCTTGTATTGGTACTGCTGGGCTCTCCAAGTTCGTTCTTTACTTCGTCAACGGTAGTCTTCTGTAAAGTAAATTTATCATTGTAGAATTTTACTTCTGCGCCTGTCTGCTTTACAAATGAATCCGAAAAATCACAGTCATAAACAAGGCACTTTGAAAGCGGCTGAGCATCAATAGAATGATTGATAACTCCAAAATACTGAGAATCCTTACCTTTTCCCGAATAGTTAAGTTTTACGGTCTCACAGTCGCCGGCGTACAATGTCTTGTTTGCATCTTCCTTGTCATCATATGTCCAACCGTTGGCAAGAAGCTCGTCGATGCTCATCGGAAGAGCATACTGCTTGCCGTTTACACTGAAGCTTGAGAACATTGCAGACTCGTTAACAGATGCGGGAGTTGACTTTGTGATTGTCTGTCCCGGTGTGCTCTGGCTACTTGTGGTAGTCGGACTCTGCTTTGTAATAATGTTCTGGTCGTACGGGTTGGCACGAGATGTAGTAGTGCTGAAAAACAGCGCTGTCAAAACAATTACTGCGGCTATGGATGAACCCAGTGCAACTGACTGGGGAGTTAACTTATTCTTTTTGGGCTGACCGTATCCCTGATATGGATTCTGTCCCATATTCATCTGATAAGGCTGTCCGTACATGCTGTTCATAGCCTGCATGGGCTGACCGTATCCGCCTGACATAGGCTGGCCGAACTGATTGTTCATAGGCTGCTGATATGATTGTCCGTATGGATTCATGGCAGGCTGCTGATATCCCTGACCAAAAGGCTGCCCGTTTGGATTGCCAAAAGGCTGCTGAAATGAGAAATTATCCTGTCCCCAAGGATTCTGCTGATAACCCTGCTGATAAAACTGATTGAAATCCTGTCCGGCGCGGTTTTCTGACTGAAATTTGTCTAATTCTATAGTCTGAGCAGCATCATATGATTGCTGATTATTTGTAATTGGTTGTCCTGTAATAGGATCATAAATTCTTTGGTTCATTTCAGTGTGTCCTCCACATCCATTAATCACTATAAATATTTTATTGTATAATTAACAATTTGTAAATATAAATTAACAAAAAATAAATATTTAGATTAGAAAAAAACGTAAAAAAATATGATAAGATATTAGTAGATTTTTTATTGAAGATTTTTGTGTGTTATAAAGTAGGAGGTTCGTATTATGATGATCTCGGCTGAAGGTTATAAGTCCATGCATGAATCCGATTCAATCGATGAACTTATAGCGGAACGTAAGCAACTTGTAGGCGAATTGGAGCAGCTGGAAAAGATAGTACGTAAGAACGATAAAAATGATGATTCCTGGAATGAAAGTCCGGGTCCCGATGTTCGTTACCAGATGACACTTACCTATCTTATACAGATCTGTGAGCTTTTGTGGGCAAGGTTCAGCTCCGAAATGTCATGGGACAAATAGGGTATAGACTATAACGAAATGTGATGATATAATTAACATGTTCACATATATGTTATCACATGTGCGTGGACAAACGTGCAATTTGAAATAGCAATACAAGGTGGTATTTATCAAAAAAACTGTTGATAGATACCGCTTTTTTGTACTAATGAAACATAACACTTTTATAACTGGAAGGAGACTTTAAAAATGGATGCACAAAACTTTTTGACGATGAGTATGGACGAACTTGCAAATGAGATTTCTGAAACAAAGAAGAAATTATCTGCACTTGAGCAGCTTATGAAGATTCGCCAGCAGCTGGGTGAGAGAACAACCAGACAGATAGAAGCCAAAAAGAAGGCTGAGAAGAGAGCAGCTTTAAAGAACAACAGAACTGCAAGCACTTCCATGCCTGCATCAGATACGGTTGCCGAATCACAGTACGGACAGGATTTCTTTAGCGAACGCGAAGACTATTAAAAACGCATGATTCGAGGAATTGTTTGGCAATTATAATAAGAGTATAAACAATTTCTTAATTATCGG
>JBGUVZ010000030.1:0-4737 GCA_045220685.1 Oscillospiraceae bacterium
CTTCGCCGATCCTCTTAACACCTTCAGGAAGTGTGATATCTTTTGAGATGCATCCCTGGAAAGCGTTTTTGTAGATAGATGTTATCACGTGTCCGTCGATCTCGTCAGGTACGACCAGTGTATCTTCAGCTGAGTCACAGAGGATGAGTATGGTGTCATCTCCGTCAACGGCGTACATATAGTCACCGAATGACTTCATATCGAGATTCTGGAAATCAAGCTGATTGCGGTAATCCTGAACATTCATGAATTCGAAACTGTTCTGATAATCGTACTCACTGTCACCGTCGGTGCAGTAGACCTGTGCTTCGGTGTTTGGTGTACCTATTACTAAGAATCCTTCGACCGGTGTTTCTTCATCGACATATCCGAATGCGTTGTAACCGATGTTCGATACAGAAGCAGGAATGATGACCTTTTTCATTGCTGTGCCCTGAAATGCGGACTGACCTACGTAGGTGAGCGATTCAGGAAGATCGACTGTTTCAAGTGCGGAACAGTCCATAAATGCTGCAACTTCAATCTTTTCAAGTTTTTCAGGGAATTTGACTTCTGTAAGTGCTGATGATGCAGCAAATACCATAGGAGGAAGTTCTGTGAGCTTTGTTTCACTTAAGTCAGCAGATGTCAGTGATTTCATTCCGCTGAAGCAGTGACGTTCGAGTTCTGTAACACATGCCGGAATCTTGATGGTTTCGAGTTTGCTTTCGTAAAAAGCAGCAGTTCCGATGGTTTCAGTTCCTTCAGGAATGGTGTATTCCTTTTTCGTGGCGGCAGCAGGGTAGGCAATGAGCTTTTTCTTGTCCTTTGTGAAAAGAACATTGTCCACTGAACACAGTGCTGCGTTTCCTTCTTCAACTTCAAATTTTTCAGTAAGGACACATGAAGCAAAAGGGTTCTCAGTAAGATCGTAATCCACTCCTGCAGGGATGATGATCTTCTTTGCATTGAGTTCGAGAAATGCTCCTCCGTCGATATGAGATACTTTCTTTCCGTCGATCTCAACAGGGAGAGTAAAAGTTTCACCGCCGTGACCGCAGCTCAGTACAGATATCGTGCCGTCTGACTTAACTGTATATTTATAGTCTCCGCTTGTTTTTATATCATCATCGCTGACGGTTTCCTTGCCTATAACGTTTCCGTCGTCATCGACCATGATATAGTCTTCACCGTTATTATCGGTCATGACAAAATCTTCATCAGTTTCCTCTGCAAATGCTGTAAATGACGGAACTGATGCAGACAGAGCAAGAATAACTGCGGCTGCAAATGCGACTGATTTCTTGTAATTTTTCATTAAAAAAACCTCACTTACCGGTTCGTCCGGTATTAATTTCTATATAAGATATGTATAGCAGAAAAACTCTTGTTTTCCTGCAGCTGAAATTCAGCTTTATTCTTTATAAACCGTCTTAACCGTTATCTATTATACCATGAGCAGGAAATCAATGCAATGGATTTCACGCAGTTTTCAACATTGCAGCGAAGCTTTGAGGAGAAGTCATATCCGGATATAAAAAAGTGAACGCCGGAAAAACCTGACGTTCACTTTGAAAGAATCTGTATTGATTATTTTTACAGCACCACAACAAATGAAATAATATCGTGGTTATAGTTTACGTTTATCGAGCCGCCGTGGGCTTCGGCTATGGACTGGGCTATGTTGAGTCCGAGGCCGTTGCCTCCGGTGCCGCTGTTTCGGGACGGGTCAACACGGTAGAAGCGGTCGAAGAGCTTCGAGATGTTTTCCTCGGTCATGTTTTCACAGCGGTTTGAAACGCAGACCTTGATGCGGTTCTGGTTGTTCCGGAACATGGAAACCGAGATCTGCGAACCGATAATTGAATATTTGATCGCGTTGTCGATGAGGATGGTTATAAGCTGCTTGATGCGGTCTTCGTCGCCGAAATATTTAAGTTTCGGTGAGATATCTGCAATAAGCTCACGTTCTGCTTCGAAGGCGAGCGCTTCGAAGTTGAGGCACACACCTGATACGGTGTTCGATATGTCGAATTCACTGCGTTCCATGCGTATCTCATTCGAGTCGGATTTTGCAATGTAGAGAAGTTCGGTTACCAGTTTCGACATTCTTGCGGTCTCCGAACGGATGTATTTTAACCAGCGTTCCTGGTCGCGTATCGTATCGTTCGGATTGGAGAGAACAACGTCGGCATTTGTTGCGATGACAGTCAGAGGAGTCTTAAGCTCGTGTGATGCATCGGCGATGAACTGCTTCTGCTTGTTCCATGCCACCTCGATAGGAGTGATGGCCCAGTTTGCAAGGAAGAGACTGAATATGAATACGATGATAAGTCCTGCACATCCGATGATGATGAATGATATCATAAGACGGTGAAGTGTGGAGATCTCGATGGAACGGTCGAGAAGTACCAGAGTTTTTCCGTTCCCTGTACTGTTATCGCTCATTTTATAACGGCAGTAGATGGTGCCGATAGTACATTTTCCGCTTGTACTTTCATCGTTTACGATTTTGAGTATCTGGTCACGTACCTGTTCGGTGAAGGCTTTTTCATCGGCGATGGTGTCGTCTTCATAACGCAGAAAGTTCTGCACTGAAAGATTCTTTATCTCACCGCTGCGGCTTATGTCTGCAAGGATGTGTGAACGAACAAGGTTACCGTTGTATTTTGCCGACATGTACGGAGGTTCTTCTTCCTGAGGCTTTTCAGGAGGTTCGTGTGTTGCAGGAGGCAGCATTGTTTTTCCGGCTTCTGTCGCTGCCGTACTTTCGGATGCTGATGTTTCAGCTTCTGTCTGAGCTTCCGTTTCAGCTGTAGTTGTCTGTTCCTCCTGCTGTTCCGGTGAAGGCGGCGGAGGAGGTTCTTCATTGCGCGGTGGTTCAGGTTCTCTTGGTTCTTCCTGAGAAGATGGCTGTTCATCCGGTGAAGGAGAAGGGGAAGGATTATCCCATCCAGCCCAAGGGTTCTGACCGTTGGCCCACGGGTTATTAGGATCTGTCCACGGATTCTGGCCGTTAGCCCACGGGTTGTTAGGATCTTCCCACGGGTTTTGGCCGTTAGCCCACGGATTGTTAGGATCTTCCCACGGGTTCTGACCGTTGTTCCACTGATCAGCCCATGCACCCCACCATTCAGCCCACGGATCCTGATTTTCGCCCTGGCCGCTGCCGTTCTGGCCACCGCTTTGCTGACCCTGACCGCCGTTTTGGCCACCATTCTGACCGCCGTTCTGTCCGCCATTCTGTCCGCCGTTTTGACCGCCGTTTTGACCGCCGTTCTGACCACCGTTCTGACCACCGTTCTGGTCGCCGCCCCACCACTGCTGGCTTCCGTCCCACTGGCCCCACTGGCCGCTTCCGTCCCACTGACCCCACTGGCCGCCGCCCCACCATTCAGCCCACGGATTTTCACCTTCATGAACTCTTCCGTAGTTGTACGGACTTACTTCATGCCGCGGCTTTGGTTTCTCGTTCTGCTTTTCGGGTTCTTCGTCCGGCGTCGCAGTTTCTTCTTCTGGAAGTTCGATATTATCGAGCTTTATAAGCTGTATGCCCGGTTCATCACTGACTGCGAGCCATGTGAGATCATCAGGCAGAGGCAGAAGATCCAGCATAGCTGTTTTGGTTTCGGTTACCTGCGGAGCTTTTTTTGAAGGATTCTCTCCCTGAGGAGGTTTCTTCCCTCCACCCTGTCCGGAGCGTTCCTGCTCTTCAAGCACCTTCTGATGGTTTTCAATAAGCATATCCATTGTCTCGTTAGATACTTTGATCTCGGAGTTTGCCATCAGTAAATAGATGGCACTCAGTGTGGCGAACAGCACAAACGTGAGGATCAGCATGTTCACGAGAATGAATCTGATTTTAAGTTTTTTGATCATTTTACATCACTTTCCTGCACTCAGGCAATAGCCTACGCCTCTGACAGTTTTGATCGTTACTTCGGAACCGATGTGCAGAAGTTTTTTGCGTATGAAGGAAATGTAAACTTCCACATTGTTGTATTCGGCATTTGAATCATAGCCCCAGATCTTTTCGATGAGCTGCTCCTTGCTTATTACAGCAGATCCGTTCTTGATAAACAGCTCCATTATGCAGAATTCCTTCAGACCAAGCTTAAGTGATGAATTCTTGCATGTAAGTTCGTAAGTGGAAAGATTGAGTGATACATCGTGAAAAGTGAGGGCGTTTTCACAGACCGTTCCGGCACTTCTTCGTCCGAGTGAACGGATACGGGCCAGAAGCTCCTCCGTGTCGAAGGGCTTTGTCATGTAGTCGTCCGCACCGTAATCAAGGCCTGCGACCTTGTCAGCGATCTCTTCACGTGCAGTCAGCATGAGCACCGGAGTTGCGATCCTGTTCATTCTCATTGTTCGCAGCACTTCAAATCCGTTCATTTTCGGGAGGTTGATATCAAGTATTATAACATCATAAATCCCGGTCATTGCGGAGTCAAGTCCGGACACGCCGTCGTAACAGACATCGGTAAGATATTTGTTCTTGAGCATAATATTCTGAAGAGCAGCCGCGATGGCCTCTTCATCTTCTATAATAAGTATTCTCATTTTTTTCAGCTCCTTTGCAGGCATATAACTATAGTTACTATTATTATATCATCCGCGGGCAGTGAATATCAAGGATATTTGTGTATTATTTGTGTGTCTTCGGCTGTTCCATGAATTTTCAAAGTAAACGCAACATGGGAAAATATTCTTGTTGCATTTACTTTGAAGAACTGAATATTGCGTTTACTCTGAAAG
>JBGUVZ010000031.1:0-4421 GCA_045220685.1 Oscillospiraceae bacterium
GTCTTCAGCGTTGTCATCTGATTTGTTTTCCTGATCAACGTCTTCAAGGCCTTCATCTGCATTTCTGATTATCCAGTTCGGTACGAAGTACCATTCCTGCGAATTCACATCCTGATAAGCTGTATATTCTTTCTGACTTTCCACATCAAGACTTGTCAATGTCAGAAAACGCGGAATGACAAAACAGATGTTTCTGTCATCTAGTATCGTCACACAGTCTGTCATATAATCCTGATGGCAGTAATAGTATTCACCTGTGGAGATTTCCTTAACCTTTGTACATTCACTTAAGTTGACAAAGTTTAAATCTGTAACGATTCCCCACGACCTTCGCTCGAAAACATACCTTGTACCGGTTGCTTCGTCGATCATGTAGCGAAGATCATAATTTTCTTCGTTTTGAATGTACGGTTCCTCGTACTCCACAATCATCGGAGACTGTTCTCCGTTTCTTACAGCGGCATGGTACTGATTTATAATTCCGGCAGTAAAGCCGATAAACGCCATAAAGAACCCGGCTGCAAGAATTAAACGTCTGCGTTTTCTTAAGCGCATCCTAAATTTCGAAAATCTGTTTCTACGCCTTTCACTGTAGCTGTTTCCTGTGTTCTCAGGAGCGGTGTATGAGTAGTTTGTGTACTGAGCGAGACCTGCCCTGTCAGAAACTACTGCACCGTTAAAAAAATTATTATTTACCTCTTCAGCATAGGGCTTTCTTTCCGGATAGATCTCCTCCGGTGCAGAATTCACAGGATATTCGATCTTCACACTGTCACTTTCTTTTGTATCCTTTGTAAGTTTGATCGTACGTCTCGGATTCCCTGATGCATCTTTTTTTTCTTTCAGAAGCTCATCAAGTGAAACACCAAAACGTTCACTTATGAAAATCAGTTTGTCTATTTCAGGATATCCCTTCCCGCGTTCCCACTTGGAAACAGACTGACGGGATACGCCAAGCATTTCTGCAAGTCCTTCCTGTGAAATATTGTTTTCTACACGTATCTCCTGCAGTTTTGATGCAAACGACATATTTATCTCTCCTTTCTTTCACTGCCGGCCGGCAGATCCCGACTGCAGTATATAGTGAACGAAAAATAATTTCCCGTTTACTTGTCTGTATCTATGATAACACGTCTGACCTGTTACTGCAATAAACTTTTGGTATACATCAGAAAAAAATTTCTTTTTTTATCACGCAACCTGAAGTTTACACCATATTTTCTGCTGCCGATATTCAGCAAAACCTACGCACCTTTGGTGTTCTCAAAAGGATTTTCACCACTTTTGATCAGGTTTAAGTATGAAGCAGACCTGTCTGCTGATACTGTCGTCTCATCTATCAGATCATAAAATCCTGTAAGCGCCGCAAACGGGGCGAACTGTGCCGCACGATCATGAAGCGTCATCTGCGGTCTGACCGCTGAAACGTGATGTTCATGATCAATGATGTCTTCGTAATTATCCATTATGCACGATGACCGCCGACCTGACCGTTTCGTTCAATGGCGGTCCCTCCTTCCTCAAAATTCATCCCTTTAAGTATTGCATTTTTTCCGTATCTTGATTTTATTGAAACAAGAGCTTCCTGTATCTTTTTCTCTCTTGCAGCCTTTTCCTCTTCAGCCTGACGTTTACGGCTTACAGCTTCAGTATCTTCAAAAAAACTGTACTGGATCTCCGAAGTATCAGGGACTGAATCTTCATAAATGACATGGTTTGCAGCTATGCATATTCTCCTCACAAGCAGCCTTTCATCAGCTATACTGCGGAAAAGTCTTACTGCAGCGTTTATAAAGACCTCAGTCGAAGATGTGTATTTTCCGAGATTTACGGAACCATGAACGCCTGCCGGAGATTTCTTTCCGTAGTGGTTAAGAACGAGCTTTCCTTCGTAATCATCAGGTATAAAGGAATGGTCATAGCCAATAGCAAGCACGAGCTGATCGGCGACCACTCCTTTTCTTACAAGGTCAAGCGAAAGCAGATCAGTCATTTCCTTTACTATAAGGAGAGCAGAATCATATTTATACGGTTCCGGCAGCACCTGCCCCTGACTCAGGCTGTGATTTTCCGGACGGTATGACCTTATTTCAGCTATGGTACACGGCTCCCATCCCCAGGCGTGATCAATGATAAGTTCAGCATTTTTTCCGAATTCCCTGTAGATCACGTTTTCATTTCGTTCGGAAACACGGGCAAGATCACCGAGAGTATGGATTCTCAGCTTCTCAAGTCTTCTGGTTATTCCGGGACCGAAACGCCAGAAGTCGGTAAGCGGAGTATGACCCCAGAGCTGACGGCGGAATGAGTTTTCATCCAGTTCCGCAATACGCACTCCATCTTTGTCTGCCGGCATTTTCTTTGCAACTATATCCATCGCTATCTTTGCAAGGAACATGTTCGTTCCTATTCCGGCAGTTGCGGTGATACCGGTCTCCTTCATAACTTCACGGATCATGCGCATGGCAAGGTCGTGCGGACTGCATTCGTACAGGCGCACGTAATTAGTAATGTCTATGAACACCTCATCGACAGAATATACGTGTATATCTTCCGGAGAGATATATTTAAGATAGATGCTGTATATGTCAGAACTTACCTTCATGTACATAGCCATACGGGGTCTGGCTATGAGAAAATCAGCTTTAAGACTCCTGTTTCTCCGAAGTTCACCGGCAAAATGCGAACTTCCTGAAAATTCACCTGACGGAACTCCGCGCAGACGTTCATCATTTATGTTTCTCATTATCTGATTAACTTCAAAAAGTCTCGGTCTTCCGGGCACACCGAAAGATTTCAGAGAAGGCGTCACCGCAAGGCAGATGGTCTTTTCTGTACGTGTCTCGTCTGCCACCACAAGGTTCGTGTCAAGAGGATCAAGTCCTCTGGCCATACATTCCACAGATGCGTAAAAACTTTTAAGGTCAATGCAGAGAAAAAGCATAGAATCACCCGCAGTTACAGCATTTATCGTTCCACAGATTTCCGCCTAAAAAACAGCTGTCCGGCTTGTACGGAAGCTCCGGAACGTCATATCCTTCGTCTTTCATTATCTCAATTTTGTACGCAAGGAGCTCATACGGCACCCTGTACTCCGCTGCAAACTGAAACAGAGAACCTTCACAGTTTTTCATTTTTCCGTAAAGTTCCCTGCTTTCCCCGAAAAGAAGTTCAGCAGCAAAAAGATTGGCCTCACGCTCGGTAACGGAAATATCATCGAAAAAACCTGTGTCGATATGATTTTTTCTGTGAAGCACAGCATGACCGAGTTCATGAGCGATTATAAAGCGTCTTACCACATCAGGCAGAGTACGGCTGTACTGAATGCAGCTCACCCTTGATACCGTCATGGTCATAGCCTTTATTGCAGTTTCAGAGTTACCGAAGCCAGCCTCGCAGAGTATGATATCCATGCACTGGCAGAGTTCGGAAGGATCAGATGTTTTGTAACGGCTTACGAGTTTTCTGACTTTCTTTCTTATCTCACTGCAGGAAATACCAAGCATTTTACATCCCCCACGTTCTTTAATCTTTCTTTCCGTACTTGAGCTTTGCCTGTTCCTTGCACTTCATGTAACCGGCAACGACTGCCTCGAAAAGAGCAGCCTTTTCCTCCATGGGAACGTCGCCTCCGGCAAGAAATGCAAGACTTTCGTTTATAAGAGAATCGGCATCGCGTACCGTACTGCTTCCGAGTCTGCCTGTAATTTCTGCTATGTGACGGTCGAGTTCGATGTCTTCCTGAGGGTCCTCGCAGTTTTCGTCCTTAAGGTATTTCACCGAAACTCCGAGAACAGCCGCCATACGGTAAATAACGCGGTCTCTAGGAACTTTCTCCCCCTTTTCATACGAAAGAACCGAACGCCTGCTGACTTCGATCTTATTACCCAGCTCCTCCTGCGACATATTCATACGCGCACGGGCTTCCTTTAGTTTTTCAGGAAATGATTTCATAAGTAATTCACCTCTGATAATTTTTGTTTGCTATATTATGCACTGTGAAAAAGTTCACATCAAATCAGTGAACTTTTGAGAACTTTAAATTTATTATACACTAAAATTCACGTTGTGTCAACAGGAAAAATGCCGAAGTATATTACTTGAAAAATACACGTATCTGTGTTAGAATAAAGGCATCAATCTGCCACCCAAGGAGTGAGAAAAATATGAACGACAATAAACCATTCAGTCTGCTTTATCCGGACTCTGACAGCATAGGATACAGAAAACTTTCGGAATCAGCTTGCCACGATCTGGCTCTTGATGTGCTTTGTGAAGAGCTTACTGATGACAAAAAAGAGCAGAACATGATAATTAACGTCATCTCAAAAATGACTGCTTCACCGGAAACTACCGAATACAGAAAACAGATATTCAAAGATATTCTTGAGCTTCCGGAACTGCGAAAGAAAATGTCTGAG
>JBGUVZ010000032.1:0-7942 GCA_045220685.1 Oscillospiraceae bacterium
GTTAGAGCAACCGGCTCATAACCGGTAGGTCCCGGGTTCGAGTCCCTGCTGGCCCATTCCAAAGCTTTATGAGTTAATCATAAAGCTTTTTTGTTTGCTTTATATTTTCTGAAATATGCAAATTAAGTTTGACATATGCTTACCGGAAAAGCAGACGCAGTTTGAATTGGTTTCTTATATAAATTGTTTGGATTTAATTTGGTTTTAAGGATTGATAAACTATGGATAACAGAAAGATCGTATTTCTTGATATTGACGGAACACTTGTAAACTCAGAAAAGAAGATTACTTCTGCTACAAAGGCAGCACTCATGAGAATACAGAAGGCTGGTGTAAAAGTTGCTATTGCTTCCGGCAGACCTTCAAAGGGTGTAGTTCCGTTTGCTGATGAACTTGAACTTGATAAGTTCGGCGGATTTATCCTTCCTTTTAACGGATGCAATATCATTAACTATCAGACCAAGGAAGTTGTTTTTGCCAATACGCTTTCAATGGATGTAGTAAAGCGTACATATGAGACCGCTAAAGAATACGGCCTTGAAATGATCACATACAAGGGTGATGTTATCCTTTCTGAGACAGACGACAATCAATATATGCTTATCGAAGCAAGGATCAATAAGATGGACGTTGAAAAGGTAGACAACGTTTATGAAGCCATTGAGGAGGCTCCTGTAAAGTGTCTTATTCTTGGTGACGGTGATTATCTTGGAAAGATCGAACCGGAAATCAAGGCTAAGATAGGCAAAGGCGCTAATGTATTTCGTTCTGAGCCTTTCTTCATCGAAGTCGTACCTGAGGGCCTTGACAAGGCCGCTGCGATAGCAGAGCTTATAAAGAAGCTTGATATAAGACGTGAAGACACTATCGCTTTCGGAGATGGTTTTAACGATATCTCCATGGTCGAATACGCCGGAACAGGTGTAGCCATGAGCAACGGCTGTGACAGGATAAAGGAAATTGCCGACAGAATTGCTCCGGATAACAATTCGGACGGTGTAGCTGCTGTTATCAATGAAATTTTCCCGGAGGGATGCTGATGTCATCGCGGAAGAAAAGAGATCTGAAGATCTATCTGGTTTCTGCTTTTGTCATCTATATTCTCATTGTTCTGTACATAACCATTTTCAACAGAATGCCTGAAGAAAAACGTGTGGATATGGAACTTTTCAGATCCTACAGGCTGCTTATAAATGATAAGAATTATTTTTATCTTTATCAGATCAGCTGCAATATACTGATGACTATCCCGTTCGGTATACTTCTTCCGGCGTTTGCAAAGAAGTTTCGTAAGTTTCTTTTTCTTTTCCTTGCAGGATTTCTGTTTTCGTTTCTGATCGAATGCGCACAGTATTTTACTGGTCGCGGTCTGTTTGAAATGGATGATCTCTTTAACAATACTGTTGGTGCGATCTTCGGATTTTTGATTTTTTCGGTTTTCTACAGAATGTTATTTCATCGTAAACCGAAGTAAATACAGCATCACAAATAATAATAACAAAAAAGCCACGGAAAATTAATTCCGCGGCTTAATTTTTTATATTAGTAAAACTGAGATCTTCTGATCACTGCAGGAGTACGGGACGTAGTCCGTAAACTCTTGTTTTTTCAGTGATTGTATAATCAGACTGCACCGTGCATTTTTGCCTTGAAGTCGTCCTTGAGGGCTTCGAGCTTCTTGGAGTCTTCCTGACGCTTGATTCTTGCCTGTTCCTGGATCTGCTTTGTTTCGTCGATACCTCTTACGATAGTGTTCCATGTCTTTTCGAGGGTCTCTACCTGAATTGAGCTGCCTGAAGCAAGCTGAGCAGTCATCTTGGACTGAGCAACTGTATTTTCTGCGTTCTTGATAAGAAGTTCGTTTGTCTTTTCATCGAGAGCACTCATAGCTTCAGCCTGTACACGCTGTCTCTTGAGCATGATAGCCTGTGCAAGAGCCTGCTTGAATACCGGCATAGTGATGATGAAAGCTGAGTTGATCTTTCTGATAAGGTTGAGGTTTGAGTATTCCATTGTCTTGAGCATCGGAATAGTCTGGAGAGCAACGTTTTCAGCTACCTTAAGGTCCATAACTCTCTGGTCGAGGATTTCACGTGTCTGAATGAGGTTGTCAAGATCCATACGGATTGTTCCGTCTTCAGGATTTGCATTTACCTTTGCCTGATATTCTTCGATGTATGCGTCGAGTTCCTTAACGCCCTGTTCGCCGGCCATGATGTACTTGAGAAGTTCTTCATAGTAACCGAGGTTTGCGTTGAACATCTTGTCGAGCTTTACGTTTGATTCGCCGATCTCCTTTTCGTAGCCCTTGAGCTGGATGTAGATCTTGTCAACAGCTTCGCCCATTGTGTGATACTTGCCGAGAATCTTGTCGAGTTCCTTCTTGGCATTTGAGAAGAGTTTCTTGAGACCCTTTTCTTCCATTGCAAGTTCCTTGCTGTCGAACTGGTTCATAACTTCTGCAAGGTTCTGGAGAAGTCTGCCTGAATCGTTTATCTGGTTAATATCCATTGAATTCAGTACCTGATCTGAAGCCTTTGAAATTTCTTCTGCTACAGGTGCACCGAATTTTACGATGGAGTTAGGATTGCTTACATCGATCTGAGCTGTGAGTCTGTCGATCTCATCTGAGTTTATGATCTTTTCCTGAAGTTCAGTTTTTGCAACTGTAATATTGAATTCCTGTGCAACTTCAGGTGTTACCTCAGGTACTGCTGTTGCTTCTGCTGTTGGTGTTACTTCAATTGCTGCTTCCTTTGCAGCTTCTGTACTTGGTTTGAAATTTAATGCCATTTTAATATATCTCCGTTTCTCAGCCGTGAATGGTATGAAGCTGTATCCGGCTGGTGAGTACAGCTTGGTATATGTTACAGCGAGCAGGAATAGTCCATGTTCGCTGTAATTGGTGTGTTTGTACTGTTCTTTGTTCTGAATGGATCAGATTATTTCTTGCCCTTGAATATACGTCCGAACAGTGAGGTCTTTACCTGTGGTATCTCCTTCGGAATAGCAAGATTCTGCGGTCTGAAGTCATATTTGAAATCGCCGTGGATGAATTCCTGGAAGGCTTCCGGACGGATATATGCTTCAAGATTCTTGTATCCTGTAGGAGTATAGACGATTATGTCAAATCCTATGAGATTAAAGAGAGTAAGCAGTATGCATTCCGGTGCTTCAAACGTATTCTGACCGGAAGATACGATGACTATCTTCGGAATATCTTTTGTGAAGTCGAACTTCTGGATTATCTGAATGAGTCTGTTTGGTATGCTCAGTCCTACGGTCAGCACGAGAGGAACAATGTCGTTATCTGGGACCATAATGAATCCGCTGTCGATAACTTCCTGCATCTTGCTGAAAATGAGGTACTGCACGTTGTCAGTCAGATAGTTGTATTTGTTTAAAGGCGAACTTTTGAGTGCCTCAATGTCTATTTTTTTGCCGTTGCTTACCTTCTGTGCCTGGTCACGTCTTACGCCCGCTGTAGGCTTGAAGAAAGGTACTTTATTGAAGTATACTGACATAGGAGAAAGCTTGAACGCTATATCCTTGTAGTATTCCTGGACGTCACCCTTAGGGATACCGCTTATCTTGGCAAACATGTTTGGTACGATAACGTACTCGTTTCTGCTGTCAAAGCCTGTGCGGTACATAGCCTGCTGGTGCCACATAAGTCCGAGTTCCTCGTAGGTAGTGGTAAGAGTCTGGTTGCGTGAGAAACTGAACTGATGTGTTCTGAACATCGTGTTGTCGTTGTAAAGGATATGATCAAGAGACTGTTCAGCGTCATATGCCATTGTTGCAAGCTTGGTCTTTATCATCCTGTCAGGGAACGGCATGCCGCTTCTTGAGTCTTTTCCTTCAAGGATAGTCAGATCTGCAAATCCTACTGATGTTACAGTCTGGAGTATTGATTTGTCAGGGTTGAAGTAAAATACATCAAGACCTGATCTTGAAAGCATGTTAAGGAAATGAAGTTCCGGAATTGTTATTTTTCCGTAGTAGAGTACCGCAGGAATATCATTTCTGTAGAAATCGAACTGTGCGGTTATCTGATCGAACCAGCATGAGAGCATAACGCATGTGTTGAACAGATTGTTTGTCTGAATGCTGTTTACAGCGTCGATGAATGCTTTCTGCGCAAGAACTGTTCGTCCGAGATTGTCGTTTATCTTAAATCTTTCCGCAAACTTTGCTACCATTGCGGAGTCATTTGTCTTCTGTATTGAATAGTATTTCTCAGCATCGCTGTAGCCCGGTTTTCTGAGCTCTGTGAGAAGAGTGAACTGTCTTCCGCTGGAAGTGAGCTCTTCCTTGGCAGTATAGAGTGAGTTGTTGTATGAAGTTTCTTCATTAAGACCGATGCACGCTGTAAAATAGATCGGTATTGTAGTATCAGTGCAGAGAAGTTTTGCCTGACGGATGTCAAGACTTGTAAGCATATCCTTGAAGATGAACTCCCAGTCTGTCTGAAGATATTTCAGCATCAGCGGATCAGATGCGCTTACTATTGCATTTAACTGCTGGCTGGCTTTCTGCTTGCTTGTGTACTGTTCGATGTTCACCTTACCGAGATTCAGAGCAAGAGCTGTCTTTAACGATCCTTCGTGAAGAACGGAATACTCGTTGTCAGTGTCGCAGTCACGGTATGTTTTTTCATCTGTATAGTTTACATAAGTAACTTTGCAGCCTAATTTGCTTGCATACCAGAGCCAGTAAACTTCATGCTTTGTGACCTCACCGATATAGAGAATGTTGTTTACTTCATATGTGTTGTAACGGATCAGCCAGCAGAAGAATTTCACCATGGCATTTTTCTGAGCAGATGGTGAAGGCGAATCGCTCTTTACTTCTTCAAGAACTTCCATCATTTTTGCGGCAGCGTCGTCTGATGATTTTACCGTGCCGAATTTTGTGATATCGAGAAGTGAAGCTGATCTGAGTTTGTCGAGAAAACCTTTTATTGTATCTTTGTCAGGTTCATTTGGTATATTTATTAAGGAACTTACTTTGTTTACTTCCGGGCTGGCCGGATTTGCTATTGGCTTATCGAAGAAAAGACCGTTTGTTTTAGTGTCTATGTACAGTTTGATAAGAAGCTCAGTAAAATCCTTTTCGTTGTCGTAACCTATGTATCTGTTAAAGTTACTGTTTGCCGGAGCGCCTCCTGTTTTTGCTGGTGTTTCAGCCTGTGGTGCAGTTGAAGGTACAGCTGCCGGAGCAGGATTCTGTTCGCGTGAACGGTCGTATCTGGTGCCACCGAAATTGATAGCCAATTGTTGTCACCTCTTGTCAAATAATAATAGTCATAATATAAATAATCACAGATTAATTATATCAAAAACAGTTAAATCTGTCAAACTTCAAAGTCGATGCATGCGCGGCTTTTTCTGACTGAACAGATGAATTTTCCGAACTCCTTGTGGTCAGGATGGTTCTGATATTCTGAAAGTCCTTTCATGTCGTCGAAGTCGCAAATAAGAGCAATGTCATAGTTTGTTTCATCTGCTTCCGGTGAATTTGTTACTACGCTGTATTCGCGGAGTGAAGGTACCTTTGTTCTTAATGCTTCAGCTCTTTTAACTGCTTCGGCAAGGTTTTCTGCCTTGCTTTTTCCTTCGGCTTCGTCGAGAAGTGAGAACATTACGATGTGTCTTATCATTTTAATATCTGCCTTTCATTTATAAATGTACTGTTTGCCATAACGCCAGATGTCGTTGACAAAAGATTTCTGATGAAGTATAATTTTATGTGCACTTGAAGGTTCGGAGAAGATGAATCTGCAAGGCAATTTAATAATATAATTATACTATATAATGCATTTCAAGTCAATTAATAAAGTGTTGCGGAGGACGTTTTAATGAAGTATTTTTGCAGACCTGATGACAGAAAAGGTACTTGCTACTACGAGTTTCAGAAAGGTGAATTTGACGAGACATTCTGGAAGGATGACTCGCTTCTTATACATGACGATGACTGGTATGACAGCGGACTCGAGGATTTCTTTTTTGCCGAAATACCTGATCTTGATGAATACGGTACGACCACGGTAAAACGTGAGCAGTGGGATGAGATAAGAGAACATGCCGCAGAATACGATGAGATCGTGAACGAGGCTCTTGCCGAACTAGATGAATGGGTGAAGGAAACTTTTGAAGAGTATGATGAATTCTCAATTCTCGGACTCTGATCGTAACGGTGAGCTTTAATGTACGATTACAAAGGTAAATTTAAGAATTATTTTAAAGACACCTGGTCGTCGCTCGGAACGCTGGTATTCTGGCTTATTGCCGGATCTGTGACCGGTGCGGTCGTCGGAATTGTGGGTGTCGGATTTCATTATGCAATAGCTTCACTTACGGGGATAAGAAACGAACATAACAGTATAATTTTTCTTCTTCCGATAGGCGGTCTTCTGGTAGTCTGGCTTTACAAAGCTGCCGGCCTTGAAAAGGACAAGGGTACCAATGCAGTCATCCTGGCTGTCCGTGAAAATGAGGAGCTTCCGTTCCGTCGTGCGGTTCTTATTTTTATAAGTACGGTCATTACTCATTTTCTTGGAGGATCATCCGGACGTGAAGGTGCTGCTCTGCAGATAGGCGGAAGTCTGGCGGCATCCGGCAGCCGGCTTATAAAGCAGGGAGAAAAGCAGAGTAAGATGTTTGTTATGTGCGGTATGAGCGCCTGCTTTTCTGCACTTTTCGGTACGCCTGTCACTGCCGCTATATTTTCAATCGAAGTAATAAGTGTAGGCATAATGCATTATAGTGCCATAATACCGTGTGTGGTATCTGCTATCACTGCTTATGAGATATCTACCGGGCTCGGAGTGGTTCCTACTTCATTCAGTATCAGAATGGTCCCGGAACTTCATGAAATAACAATACTTAAGGTTATTCCTTTTGCTGTTGCCTGTGCGCTTGCGAGCAGATTTTTCTGTTTTATTATCCATCGAATAAAGCATATAATGCAGGGATATATACCTAATCCGTATATCCGGGTTCTTACAGGATCTGCGATAATCATTGCTCTTACACTTGCCGTGGGAGATCAGCGTTTTAACGGAGCTGGCGGCGATATAATCACACAAAGCTTTTCAGTAAAAATGGCATTCTACTACTGGATACTGAAGCTGCTGTTTACAGCGGTCACTCTCGGGTGCGGTTTCAAGGGCGGCGAGATCGTTCCGGCATTCTTTGTAGGTGCCACATTCGGAAGCTTCGCTTCAGAATTTTTCGGTATCAATTATTCATTCGGAGCGGGGCTCGGACTGATAGCACTGTTCTGCGGAGCTACAAACTGTCCTGTTGCGTCACTTCTTATGAGTATTGAACTCTTTGGCGTAGAGGCAATTCCGTATTTCGCACTCATTTGCGGAATATCCTATCTTGTATCTGGTGATACAGGACTTTATGGTGAGCAGAAGATAATGTACTCACGAAAAATGCCTGTATTCATCAACAGAACACTAAGAAATAAAAAAACTGAGCAGCCTTCGAAGGATGTTCAGACAGATAAAAACAAGACCAGCGAAAGTTGATACTGACGCTGGTCTTGTTTTGTAATATCGTGGCATTAATTACTTTACTGGTGTTCGAGCTGAAGTTTACGAAAATCTTCTGTAAGCTTTACGGCATCTTCGTAGCTTGAAAGGCTGTAGCATCTTGCACGGAATGAGGCAGCACCGTACATGCCGGTAAGATACCAGGCAAAGTGCTTTCTGGCTTCCTGTATTGCGATGTGTTCAGGTTTGTCGGACATGGCGAGACGGAGGTGGTAAAGCATTGTTTCAAGTCTTGTTTCAAGATCCGGAGGAGTAAAAGGCTTTCCTTCAAAGTACGAGTCGATTTCTTTGAATATCCACGGATTTCCGTAGGTTGCACGGCCAATCATAACAAGGTCGCATCCGGTGTAGTCGTACATACGGAGTGCGTCATCCAGC